>NZ_NFHA01000024.1:0-54567 GCF_002159225.1 Flavonifractor sp. An91
CCCGTTCCCGCCGAGGATTGACCCCTTAGGGCCGTCCGTGTTACAATGAGAAGAACGATCTGTCAAAGGAGCCTAAAACTATGCTCTACGCCATTTTGGCCGCCGCTCTGGTGGTGCTGCTGGGGGGGAAGAACTCGTTGACGGGGAACTTCACATGGCGGAAGATCTCGCAGGGGTCCTCCTCGCCGCCGCCGCAGGCGCACTCCTTCTCGGGCATACAGTAGTCATACACCGGCATAAGCAGCTGGGAATCCCGCTCCAGCCGGATGATGGAGAACTGGCCCAGGGTGACATAGATCCGCTTGCCCTGGCTGCCGCAGCACAGCTCGCTGTTGAAGCAGCCGCAGATGCAGGGGGGCACGTCGGACAGCTCGCAGTCGCAGGGATGGCACTCGCATACATCCACCAGCTTCATGTTGAGGACGATGGGGTCCACCACCTCCACCACGGCGGTGGGCAGGTTGCTCTGGCGGAGCATCTGCTCATCCAGACCCTCCAGCGAGGTCTGAGAGGAGAAGATCTTGGCGGTGCCTTCGCTGCCGAACAGGATCACCCGCTTGTCAAAGACGCACAGGCCGCTGACCTCCACAGGCCGGGCAGCGCCCACAAAGGCGTCGGCGGTGACCCGGTAGAAGTAGCGCACGTCAACGGTGTAGAAGCCCCGGTTGAATCCAACCGGCTCCACGTCGATGTACACATAGAGCAGCTCGGCCTTGCCGGCCTTGATGCTGACGGCGCGCTCAATGGCCGCCTGGGAACTCTGGGTGGGATAGAAACGCAGATCTTCGATACAATCCTTATCCTTGCAGGAATCGTAGATCTTTTTCGTGTGTATGCATACGGCCTCCCGGATGCAGGCCGCATCCTGGACCGGACCGGGCATCATCTTGTCGGGCATTGCAATACCTCCTAGCAGATATTGGAGGGATAGTTCCCTTCCGCTCCATTCTATGTTTGCCCAGCCGGTTGGTGCGGAGCAAAAGGCCCGCCGTTTACACGCGGCGGGCCTGTACCTTATTTCTTTCTGCGCAGGAGGTCGGTGAGGATCAGGACGGTACAGCAGGTCAGGAGTACCACCCCAATAAGGATGGCGCAGTTGCAGAAAAACTCCTCCGGCATAACCAGGATGATCTGGTCGGTGGCGGAATCGAAGATCCAGTTGTCCTTGCCGGGGAAGAAAATGGCGTGGAAGATCACAAAGGCCCGGTTAAAATCCAGAGCGGCCAGTCCGGCCAGTATCAGCACAAGCCCACCGGCGGTTACGCCGGCCCAAAAGCCGGGGCCGTGCCCCAGCAGCGGTTTGTAGACCCATTGTTTTCCAAGCCGGAGAATCAAAAGGAGCAGGCAGGCGGCGGCGCTGATGCCCAGTACCCAGAAGTCCAGCAGGAACAGCTCCCGTACATCGGCAAAATGACTGTAGCCGGATTGGGACCAGGCCAGCTGACCGGTGCCGAAGGGCTTGCCAAAGACGCAGAAATCCAGTACCTCATCATAGGCCTCCCGGATGGTCTCCTCCGACCAGCCGGTACGTTCAGGCAGATCCAGCATATCGATCTGGATGTAGTAGAACGGACGGAACAGAATGGGGACCGCGATGGAAAAACTGAGAATCAGCAGGGCCAGCAGCAGAGCGGCCAGAACGGTAACTGCTTTGGGCAGCCGCATGGGATCACTTCCTTTTGACAGACAGAGAGATCAAAACCTGGGAGGGCAGATAGAACAGCCACATCCCCACCCGGGCAAATTCCACCAGGGGA
Organism: Flavonifractor sp. An91; assembly: GCF_002159225.1. Taxonomy (NCBI): domain Bacteria; kingdom Bacillati; phylum Bacillota; class Clostridia; order Eubacteriales; family Oscillospiraceae; genus Flavonifractor; species Flavonifractor sp. An91. Next base: position 1,758 of record NZ_NFHA01000024.1, read on the forward strand.
CCGCCTGCCGCCGGGAACCAGGCGGACAGGTTTTGCAGCCCCACGCAGAGATCGCAGCCCACAAAGAGAAACAGCCCCAGGGAAAAGCCCCGGAAGGGGATACCCAGACTGAGACTTTCCAGGGCATTGCAAACAAGCTGAGAGAAATAGAAGAGGGAGAGAGCAGTCAGACCGTCCAGTGCCCCCAGCCGCCAGGCTGTTATCAGGGCGGCAACAGCCAACAATCCCCGCAGGGTCAGCCGCAGAGGCAGCTTTTCCGGCCGCAGTTTGGCGATGCGGGTCAAATAGAGCAGCTGCACGACGCAGAAGCAGGCTACCCCTATCAGATACCAATGGTCCAGTACCAGCAGGAACAGGTCGGCCAGCAGGGTAAAGCCCAGGGCAATTTTCATCAGCAAACCGTCCCGGCCCTGTCCGGCCCAAAGGACAAAACAGAAACATAGCAGGATGGAGAGATATTTGAGTGGAATATCCCATCCGCTGTCCGGCCGGAACAGGTCCAGCCAGAGAAAGATCAGGTAGAGACAGCCCTCCAACAGCGGAAACCATAGGATACGCTTCATTTCTTAAAGCGCTCCAGCAGCTTCTGCTCCCAGCGGTCGCCGTATTTCATACAGATCAGGAAGACGGACAGTCCCGCAGCGCCCAACAGGGCCATGGCCCAGTAGGGAATGGCCAGCACTGAGCCGCCCACCAGACAGGACACCAGCAGGCCCCAGGGCCGGGCAACCAGCACCAGAACGCAGAACCGCTTCAGGGGGATATCGGTGAGACCGGCCAGGATACACAGCAGATCGTCGGGGAAAAAGGGAAAGAGGAAGGCCAGGAAAAGAAACACATCCCGCTTGCGGCGGATGATGTCCAGATATTTTTCCGACACCTTCTGACTGACCAGCCTATCCACGAACCGCTGGCCCAGCACCCGGGCCAGCCAAAATACCACGACCGATCCCACAACAACTGCTGCCCAAGTAAGGAGAAAGGCGGGCCAGGTGCCGAACAGCAGAGCGCCGGCCAGAGCGGTAACATTGCTGGGGATGGGAGCCACCACCACGCCAAGCAGCTGGATCACAAAATAGAACAGATGAGAAAAGGGTGCAAAACGGGCGATATAGGCCCGCATGGCGTCCAGCGAGCCCAGCGAGGAGAAAAAGCCGGTTTTCCAGAGCAGCAGTCCGCTGCCGCCCAGCAGGAGGATAACCAGCAGCAGGGCCGGGAGCCATTTTCGGGAATTCTTCACAGTGCGTCGCCTCGTCTTTCTGTGTTCTGTCCTATAGGCTACCATATGTTACGGCACACTGTCATTAAAATTTCTTAAATTTTCCGATAAAACGCAAAAATCCACACCCGAAGGTGTGGTTCTTGTCCGTTGGTGGAAAGGACTTATCGCTCGCTGGAAACGACCTGCTCATTGCCGCCGAAAATCAGCTCATCCACATCGTTGTACATGATATTGCGTCACCTCCCTGTCTGTTGTTTGATCTGTGCTTAGTATACGCGCAAGTCTGGTAAAGAACAAGAGGAGGGAGGTAAAGCTTTAATCAAGTTTGGGGATGGATTTGGTCAAAAGCTCCGGAGAGGGGGATCTCTCCGGAGCCGAAAACCGTTACATCCGCTTTTTCCGCAGCAGGAAGGTGATGGCAAACCACAGGGCCAGGTACAAAGTGATGGAGGCGCCTGCGGAGGAACTGAGCTCATAGGAGGTCATGAGTCCAGCGATCCCGGCCACCACCGCAGCCAGAATAGAGATCAGATGGAACTGGCGCATATTGCGGGCCAGATTACGGGAGGCGGCGGCGGGCAGGACCAGCAGAGAGTTGATGACCAGCAGGCCCACCCAGGTCATGGACACGGTGACCACCACGGCAATGGCCATGGAGAAGATGGCCTCCTGCCAGAACACCTTGACGCCCCGGCTGTCAGCCAGGGTGGGGTGGATGGAGGAGAGCATCAGTCCGTTGAAGGAGCACAGCCACAGCACGACCACCACCAGCAGGATGACCGCCAGCAGGGCAATCTTTCCCGGTTCCACACTGAGGATATCACCGATGAGCAGACTGTTGAACTTGGTAAAGCTGCCGCTGTCAAAGGTGGCGATAAAGATGCCGAGAGCCACGGCGGTGGAGGAGAACACACCAATCACCGTATCGCTGGCCATGTTGGACTTACGCTGGACGTAGGTAAAGAGCAGGGCAAAGGCGGCGGCCAGCAGAATGGCGGCCCACATGGGGTCGGCCATACCGCACAGAGTGCCGATGGCGATGCCGGTAAAGGCGGAGTGGCCCAGAGCGTCGGAGAAGAAGCTCATTCGGTTGGTGACCACCATGGTGGACAGCAGGCCGAACAGGGGAGAGATCACCAGCACCGCCAGCAGGGCATTTTTCATGAAGTACATAGTGCCGGGGGCCGCCCACTCGAAGGGGAGCAGCTCCACCAGGGAATACCACAGTTCCATCAGGTGTGCCCCCCTTTCCCCAGTGCCAGATGAAAGACCTCCTGAAATTCGGGAGAGGACAGGACCTCGTCGGGCGGCCCCACTTTGAGCACCTGGCTTTTCAGCAGAATTACCTTGTCGGCGTACTGGTCCAGGGTGGCAAAGTCGTGGGTGGACAGCAGAATGGACAGGTCAAACCGGGTGCGGATCTCATCCAGCATATCCAGCAGCTGCTTCTCGCCGTCCACGTCCACACCGGAGAGTGGCTCGTCCAGGATCAGGATATGGGGCAGGGGTTCCAGCGCCAGAGCCAGCAGCACCCGCTGAAGCTCGCCGCCGGACAGGGCGCCCATCCGCCGGTCCAGCAGCCCTTCGCCATGGACCCGTGCCAGACACTGGGATACCCGCTCCCGCAGCTTTTTGGGGGAGGGCAGGAATACCGGCCACTTGGAGATGGCGGCGGAGAAGAAATCAAATACGCTTACCGGGTCCCCACGGTCGAAGCTGGGGGACTGGGGCACATAGCCGATAAGGGGCCGGGTCTTATCGCCGCCGGCTCGCTGAAACTCAATGACGCCGGAGTGAGGGATCTGCCCCAGAATGGTGCGGAACAGGGAACTCTTACCTGCTCCGTTAGGGCCGATGAGGGCCACGATCTCCCCGCAATGGAGGTGGAAAGATACGTCGTGGAGGACCTCTTCATTGCCAAAGTTGACCCCCAGGTCGGCCACCTTCAGGCAGCAGGAGCCGGCGCAGCCGGGGCCGGAAGTTCCGTGTTTGTGTACGCTCATCCAAACGCCTCCACAATGGTATCAATGTTCTTCTGCATGGCATCCAAATAGGGCTGGATGCCCGTGCCTTTGCCGCTCATGATCATATCCAGCTGATAGACCTGGCAGCCCACCTCCCGGGCGATGGTGTCAGCGGAGGCAGTAGAACCATTGACCTCGGTAAAGATGGGCATGGTCCCCAGGCCGTATTTCTGGGCAAGCTTGATGGCGTCCACGATCTCAGCCAGCTCCTGGGCGGAGGCGGTAGAACCTTCTTCTTCTTCAATGGCCTTAAAGATGGTCAGGCCCATGGCGTTGGCAAAGTATTGGAAGCCGTCGTGGAAGGTGACAATGGAGCGGCCCTTGTAGGGCGCCAGCGCCTCCCGCCAGCTAAGGTCCGCCTCCGTCAGCGCGGTCTGTGCGGCGCTTTCATTCTGGGCGTAAAGGTCCCCGTTGGCGCTGTCCAATTCGGTCAGAGACTGGGAGATCTGACTCAACATGAGACTGGCATAGGTGGCGTCCATCCAGATATGGGGATCATATTCGGCGTCGTGGTCATGGCCCTCATGGCCTTGGGCAGGCAGCAGATCCATCCCCTCTGAGCAGTCGATGACCTGAGCGGAGGAGGTGGACAGGGCGTCGTCCATAAAATCTTCCAGTCCGGCGCCGTTCATGACGATGACGTCGGCCCCCTCAATGGCCTTCATGTCGGCCACGGTGAGGGTGTAATCGTGGAGACAGGAGGTCTGCTGGTTCACCAGCAGGCTCACCTCTACACCCTCCGCACCCTCCGTCACTGCGGTAGTGAAGAGGCAGACCGGGTAGGTGGTGGCCACGATATGGAGGGTGTTTTCATCCTGGGGCTGGGAGGCGGCGGGCTGTCCGCAGGCGGAGAGCAGCAGGCCAAAAGCGCACAGGGGCGCAAGCAGTTTTTTCATGTGGTTCCCCTTACAGTTGAGTTGTTTTATCATAACATCTTATTATATCGCTTTTTTCTGCCGGTGTAAAATAAAATCTTTATGGACGATTTCAAAAAAGAAACATAACAGCGTTAAAATTACTCTGTTAAGTTAATGCCGGGTGTGATATGATGGAAGTAACAGGCACCGGCGGTTTTTGAGGAACTTGTCGGAGTACATCCAAAGGAAAAGGAGTCCACAGGATGGATTATTACGCGTTTTATACCGGACAGTGCTTTGACGCATACCGCTATCTGGGGGCCCATCGGTCGGGAGAGGAGTGGGTGTTCCGCACCTTTGCACCCTCCGCTGCGGGGGTGGTGCTCCTTCATGGAGGCCGGGAGCTGCCCATGGAGCGAATCCACGACGGCAATTTTTATGAGGTGCGGGCTGACGGCGTAAAGCCGGGGGACTGCTATCAGTACCGCATCTACCGCCGGGATGGGGGCTATACCGACCACTGCGACCCCTACGGTTACGGCATGGAGCTGCGGCCGGACCATTGCTCGGTGGTGCGGGATCTGGGGACGTATACCTTCCAGGATGAGAAGTGGATGGCGGGACGGACCGACCGTCGGGAGGACCCGCTGAATATCTACGAGCTTCACCTGGGCTCCTGGCGGCGGAAACCGGACGGGAGCTGGTACCGCTATGACGAATTAGCCCAGCCTCTCATCGACTATGTGAGGGAGTGCGGCTATAACTATGTGGAGTTCCTTCCTATCAGCGAGCATCCCTGCGATGAGAGCTGGGGCTACCAGATCACCGGCTTTTACGCTCCCACCAGCCGGTACGGCACCGCAAGGGAGCTGATGATGCTCATTGACCGGCTCCACCAGGCGGGGATCGGGGTCATTTTGGACTTTGTACCCGCCCATTTCGCGGTGGACGACTACGGCCTGGCCAAGTACGATGGTACCGCCCTCTATGAGTACCCCCACCGGGATGTGGAGGTCAGTGAGTGGGGGAGCCACAATTTCATGCACTCCCGGGGGGAGGTGCGCTCCTTCCTCCAGTCCTGCGCCCGGTACTGGCTGGAGGAGTTCCACTTTGACGGCCTGCGGATGGACGCCATCAGCCGGATTCTATACTGGCAGGGGGATGAGGCCCGTGGAGTGAACGGGGACGGCGTAGCCTTCCTGCGTACCATGAACCAGGGGCTGAAGCGCCTGTGTCCCGGCTGCATTCTGGCGGCGGAGGACTCCACCAACTTCCCCAAGGTCACCGCTCCGGCGGAGCAGGGGGGACTGGGCTTCGACTACAAGTGGGACATGGGGTGGATGCACGACACCTTGTCCTATTTCCAGACGCCGCCCGATCAACGGCCTGCCCGGCGCCACCAGCTTACTTTTTCCATGCACTATTTTCCCCAGGAGCGCTACCTGCTCCCCCTGTCCCACGACGAGGTGGTCCACGGCAAGGCCACCATTTTACAGAAGATGTATGGTGATTATGACGGCAAGTTCCCCCAGGCCAGGGCGCTATACCTTTATATGATGGTCCATCCGGGAAAGAAGCTTAACTTCATGGGCAACGAGATCGGCCATTTCCGGGAGTGGGACGAAAAGCGGGAGCAGGACTGGCTGCTGCTGGACTTTCCCATTCACGACGCATTCTACCACTACATGGCCAAACTAAACCACATCTATCTGGACTACCCCGCCCTGTCCCGGTGGGACTATCGGCCTGAGGGTTTTGCCTGGCTGGACTGCGGCCGGGAGGACCCCTGTGTTTTTGCCATCCAGCGTCAGGGAGACGGGGAGCGGCTGGTTGCCCTCTTTAACTTGAGTGACCAGGCCCGGCAGTACCAACTGCCCGCTACGGCAGGAGTAAAGCTGCTTTTCCATACCGATTGGCAGCGCTTCGGCGGTTCTACGCCGGAGGAAGAACAGCATAAACCCACCGGCGGTGTGCTGACGGTATGCCTGCCGCCCTATTCCGGACAGCTATATTGCATGGAATCATACAAATATTCATAAATAAATGAATATTATACACAATACCCAAAATAATACCCAAGGAGCAAGGGAAAAATACGCATATTTATGCGATATAACACTTGCAATTTTATTTAGGCTGTGGTACACTGTGTCCAACATAAACAAACGGAGGTTTTTACCATGGCTGACATTAAAAAAGTGGTACTCGCCTATTCCGGCGGTCTGGATACATCCATCATCATCCCCTGGCTGAAGGAGAACTACGGTAATCCCGAGATCATCGCCGTGGCCGGCGACGTGGGCCAGAACGACGAGCTGGAGGGCCTGGAGGAGAAGGCCATCAAGACCGGCGCTTCCAAGCTGTACGTGATGGACCTGGTGGACGAGATGGTGGACGACGTCATCATCCCCTCCATGCAGATGGGCGCCAAGTACGAGGACTATCTGCTGGGCACTGCCTTTGCCCGGCCCGTCATCGCCAAGGGCCTGGTGGACATTGCCAAGAAGGAAGGGGCCGACGCCATCGCCCACGGCTGCACCGGCAAGGGTAACGACCAGATCCGCTTCGAGCTGGCCATCAAGCGTTTCGCTCCTGAGATGAAGATCATCGCCCCCTGGCGTGAGTGGGACATCAAGAGCCGGAACGAGGAGATCGACTACGCCGAGGCCCACAACGTGCCTCTGAAGATCAGCCGGGAGACCAGCTACTCCAAGGATAAGAACCTGTGGCACCTGTCCCACGAGGGCCTGGATCTGGAGGACCCCGCCAGCGAGCCTCAGTACGACAAGCCCGGCTTCCTGGAGATGGGCGTGTCCCCCGTGAAGGCCCCCGACGCCCCCACCTATGTGACCATCGACTTTGAGAAGGGCTGGCCTGTGGCCGTGGACGGCGAGAAGATGAAGGCCTCCGACATCATCCGCAAGCTGAACAAGCTGGGCGGCGAGAACGGCATCGGCCTGCTGGACATCGTGGAGAACCGGATGACCGGCATGAAGGACCGCGGCGTGTACGAAACCCCCGGCGGCGCCATCCTGTACCGGGCCCACGAGGTGCTGGAGATGATCACCATCGACAAGGACACCGCCCACATGAAGAGCAAGCTGGCAGTGGACTTTGCCGACCTGGTATACAACGGCAAGTGGTTCACCCCCCTGCGGGAGGCCCTGTCCGCCTTCGCTACCGAGACCCAGAAGCACGTTACCGGCCAGGTGAAGCTGAAGCTGTACAAGGGCAACATCATCACCTCCGGCGTCACCTCTCCCGAGACCCTCTACTCTGAGGACATCGTTACCTTCCAGGAGAGCGACTACAACCAGAACGACGCCACCGGCTTCATCAACCTGTGGGGCCTGCCTGATACCGTCCTCGCCCTCCGCGACCAGGGCAAGCTGAATAAGTAATTTGACATTTTCTGCGGGCGGCCGCAGGCCGTTCCTACCATTACCGTAGGGGCGGCCTGTGGTCGCCCGCAATCCAGATAGGGAGCGATCAATTATGAAATTATGGGCCGGACGGTTCCAGAAAGAGACCGATACACTGGTCAACGACTTTAACTCTTCCATCACCTTTGACGCCCGGATGTACAAAGAGGATATCGCCGGATCCATTGCCCATGCCACCATGCTGGGCAAGCAGGGCATCATTGAGGAGCATGAGGCGGAAAAGGTCATCGAGGGTCTGAAGGTCATCCTGGCGGATATCGATGCCGGGCAGGTGGAGTTCTCTCTGGAGAACGAGGACATCCACATGAACATTGAGACCATGCTCACCCAGCGCATCGGGGATACCGGTAAGCGGCTGCACACCGGCCGGTCCCGTAACGACCAGGTGGCGGTGGATTTCCGGCTGTATGTCAAGCAGGAGATCCCCAAGATCATCGACATGGTGCTGGATCTGGAGAAGGTGCTCATCAAGAAGGCGGAGGCAAACCTGGAGACCGTCATGCCGGGCTACACCCATATGCAGCGGGCTCAACCCACCACCTTCGCCCACTACATGATGGCCTACGCCAATATGCTCCGCCGGGACGTAACCCGGTTGGAGGATTGCCTGGAGCGGATGGACGAGTGCCCCCTGGGTGCCGGTGCCCTGGCCACCTCCACCTATCCGGTGGACCGGTTCCAGACTGCCGCCGCTCTGGGCTTCCAGAAGCCCACCGACAACTCCATGGACTCGGTGTCCGACCGTGACTTTGCCATTGAGTTCCTGTCCGCCTGCTCCATTATGATGATGCACCTGTCCCGGTTTTCCGAGGAGATCATCCTGTGGTGTTCCTGGGAGTTTAAGTATGTGGAGCTGGACGACGCCTATTCCACCGGCTCCTCCATCATGCCCCAGAAGAAAAACCCCGACGTGGCCGAGCTGGTCCGGGGCAAGACCGGCCGAGTTTATGGCTCCCTCATCACCCTGCTCACTGTTATGAAGGGCCTGCCCCTGGCCTACAACAAGGATATGCAGGAGGATAAGGAGCCGGTGTTCGACGCCATCGACACCGTGGAGATGTGCCTGCCTGTCTTTACCGCCATGCTGGACACCCTCACCGTCCTGCCCAAGAATATGAGAAACGCGGCCTCCGGCGGCTTCATCAACGCCACCGACTGCGCCGACTACCTGACCAAGAAGGGAATGCCCTTCCGGGAGGCTTACATGATCGTGGGCCGGCTGGTCAACCTGTGCATCAAGGCAGGCGAGACTTTGGATACCCTGCCTCTGAAGGACTTCCGCTCTATCTCCAACCTGTTTGACGCCGATGTGTACCAGGCCCTGGAGCTCAAGACCTGCGTCAACGGACGTAAGGTCTACGGCGGCCCCGCCAAGGAGGCTGTGGAGCAGCAGATCGCCAACATCAAGGACTTTGTGAAGGAGCGAACCCATGGTTAATTGTGCCGCCGCAGACCGCCGCGCCAAGTGGCGCGTACAAGCGTTTTGCCAAGGGCAAAACCTTGGCGCAGGCGGAATTCACTTCCGCCGAGCATGGAACGAAAATAGGGGCCCCCACGGGGCCAGCCCCGTGGGGAACTACGGCGGCCCCGCCAAGGAGGCTGTGGAGCAGCAGATCGCCAACATCAAGGCCTTTGTGGAGGAGAGAACCCATGAGTAAGCCCAAGGTATTTATCGACGGCCAGGAGGGTACCACCGGGCTCCAGATCCATCAGCGGCTGGCGGACCGGGACGACATCGAATTGCTGGTGATCGATCCTGACAAGCGGAAAGACTTGACGGAGAGGAAGCACCTCATCAACGAGGCCGACCTGGTGTTCCTCTGCCTGCCCGACGCGGCGGCGGTGGAGTCGGTGGGTCTCATTGAGAACTCCCGCACCCGGGTTATCGATGCATCCACCGCTCACCGCACAGCTCCCGGCTGGGTATATGGTTTCCCGGAATTGTACAAAAATCCGAAGGAAATCATCGGAAATGCCCGATTCGTGGCCAATCCGGGTTGCCATGCCACCGGCTTCCTGGCTTCGGCAGCTCCACTGGTCTCCATGCGTATCCTGCCCAAGGACTACCCTATGACCTGCTTTTCCCTCACCGGATACTCCGGCGGCGGCAAGAAGATGATCGCCCAGTATGAGGAGGGGGAGAAAGGGGAAGAACTTTACAGTCCGAGGGTGTATGGAACCACCCTTCGGCACAAGCATCTGCCCGAAATGCAGAAGATTTCCGGCCTGGATACCCCGCCGGTCTTTACCCCCGTGGTGGACGACTACTACAAAGGCATGGCTACCACCATCTTCCTCCACAACCGCTACCTGGTGGGCCAGCCCACCGCCAAAGAACTGAGCCTGATTCTGATGGCCTACTATGCCGGCCAGCCCCTGGTGACGGTGGCCCCCTATTCTGAGGAGCCGGCCTATCTGGCGGCCAATACCCTGGCGGGCACCGACAAGCTGGAGCTCACCGTCAGCGGCCACGAGGGACAGTCCATCGTCACCGCCCGGTTCGACAACCTGGGCAAGGGCGCTTCAGGCGCGGCAGTGCAGAATATGAACCTGATGCTGGGCTTCGATATGACAGCCGGTCTGGCGCTGTGAGAAACGCAACGGCGGGGGCAAGCCCTCGCCCTCCTGTAGGGGCCGATGCCCACATCGGCCCGCGATTCCAATTTGAGGAGTGAACGATATGAAACAGATCCCCGGCGGTGTGACCGCCCCCAAGGGTTTTACCGCGTCCGGTGTCCACTGCGGCGTGAAGAAGGGCAAGGGGGACGGCAATCAGCCCCCCATGAGCAAGATGCCCGAGGTGCTGGAGGGCAAGAAGGACCTGGCCCTCATCGTGTCTGAGCAGCCCTGTGTGGCGGCTGCCGTGTACACCATGAACCGGGTGAAGGCCGCTCCCCTCTATGTCACCATGGACCACCTGGAGAACGGCGAGGCCCAGGCTATCGTGGCTAACTCCGGCAACGCCAACGCCTGCGCCCCCAACAGCCACGAGCACGCCGAGACCATGTGCCAGCTGGCCGCCCAGGCCACCGGCCTGAAGGCCTCCGACTTTGTGGTGGCTTCCACCGGCGTCATCGGTCAGGAGCTGAACATCGATGCCATTGCCAAGGGAATGCCCGCTGCCGCCGCCGCCCTGTCCAAGGACGGCTCCGACGCCGCGGCCAACGCCATTATGACCACCGACACCGTGAAGAAGGAACTGTCTGTTACCTGCTCCGTGGGCGGAAAGACCGTGACCATCGGTGCCATTGCCAAGGGCTCCGGCATGATCCACCCCAACATGGGCACCATGCTGTGTTTTGTTACCACCGACTGCGCCATTACCCACGAGATGCTCACCGATGCTATCCATGAGATCGTTCCCCGCACCTTCAACCGGGTGACGGTGGACGGGGACACCTCCACCAATGATATGTGCGTGGTGCTGGCCAACGGCATGGCGGGCAACGAGCTGGTGGAGTGGAAGGACGACAACTATACCGTCTTCTACAAGACCCTCTACTATGTATTTGAACAGCTGGCCCGCAACATCGCCGCCGACGGCGAGGGCGCCAGCAAGCTGATTACCTGCACCGTGGCCAATGCCCGCAGCGAGGAGAGCGCCGAGCGTCTGGCCAAGGCGGTGGTGGGCTCCTCCCTGGTGAAGGCCGCCATGTTCGGCTCCGACGCCAACTGGGGCCGTGTGCTGTGCGCCATGGGCTACTCCAAGGCCCCCTTCCGCCCCGAGTTTGTAGATGTGAAGTTCTCCTCTGCCGTGGGGGAGATCCTGGTGTGTGAGAAGGGCGCCGGGGTGGACTTCGACGAGGAGAACGCCAAGAGCATCCTGTCCCAGGACGAGGTGGTCATCCATGTGGACCTCCACGAAGGCGAGCATGAGGCCACCTGCTGGGGCTGTGATCTGACCTACGACTACGTTAAGATCAACGGCGACTATCGCACCTGATCAAAGGCAATATGGAGGCGATTCCCATGTCATTCAGCGAGGTGGACCGGGCCAAGGTACTGGCCGAGGCCCTGCCCTACATTCAGAAATACTACGGCAAGACCGTGGTGGTGAAATACGGCGGCAACGCCATGATCTCCGACGAGCTGCGCCAGGCCGTCATTTCCGACATCATCCTGCTCCACCTGGTGGGCATCCGAGTGGTGGTAGTCCACGGCGGCGGTCCGGAGATCACCGAGATGCTGAACAAGATCGGCAAAGAGTCTAAGTTTGTGGACGGACTGCGCTACACTGATGAGGAGACCATGGAAGTGGTCCAGCAGGTGCTGTGCGGCAAGGTGAACAAAAACCTGGTGGCCACCCTGAACCGGATGGGCGGCAAGGCTGTGGGCCTGTGCGGCATGGACGCCGGGATGTTCCAGGCCAAAAAGCTGGACGAGAAATACGGCCTGGTGGGTGAGATCACCGCCGTGGAGCCCCAGATGGTGGAGGACGCCCTGAAGGACGGCTATATCCCGGTGGTGTCCACCGTGGCTCAGGGCATTGACGGCGAGAACTCCTATAACATCAACGCCGACACCGCCGCAGCCAAGCTGGCCACCGCCCTGAAGGCGGAGAAGCTGATCCTGCTCACCGATGTGCGGGGCCTGATGATGGACCCCAAAAACGACAACACCCTGCTGCCGGTGGTGCGGCTGTCCCAGGTCCCCGGCCTGGTACAGGACGGCGTCATCAAAGGCGGCATGATCCCCAAGGTGGAGTGCTGCGTGGAGGCGGTGCGCTCCGGCGTGGAGAACGCTGTCATTTTGGATGGCCGCATCCCCCACTCCATCCTCATTGAGCTGCTGTCCGATGAGGGCATCGGCACCATGCTGATGTGAGGTGATAGTATGGACCATAAAGAATTGGTGGAACTGGACCACCAGTATATGATGCAGACCTACGGCCGATTTGACGTGGATATCGACCACGGCCAGGGGGCTACCCTGTACGACCTGGCGGGGAAGGAGTACATCGACTTCTCCTCCGGTATCGGCGTCAACTCCATTGGTTACGCCAATCCCAAGTGGGTGGAGGCCATCACCAACCAGGCCATGAAGCTGGGTCATATCTCCAATCTGTTTTACTCCCAGCCCTACGCCAAGCTGGCCCAGCAGCTGTGTGAGCGTTCCGGCATGGCGGCCGCCTTCTTTGGCAACTCGGGCGCCGAGGCCAACGAGGGCATGATCAAGCTGGCCCGGAAATATTCTTTTGACAAGTACGGCAAGGGACGGGGCACCATCATCACCCTGAAGAACTCCTTCCACGGCCGTACCATTACCACCCTGACCGCCACCGGCCAGGATGTATTCCACCAGTATTTCTTCCCCTTCAACGACGGCTTCCGGTATGCCCTGGCGGGTGATATGGATTCCCTCCAGGAGGTGGCAGGCCACGACGTGTGCGCCGTCATGCTGGAGCTGGTGCAGGGCGAAGGCGGCGTGCTTCCCATGGACCCGGAGTATGTTCACGACCTGGCGGTGCTGTGTGCCGAGCGGGACTGGCTGCTGCTGGTGGATGAGGTGCAGACCGGCGTGGGCCGCACCGGCACCCTGTTTGCCTTCCAGCAGTACGGCATCATCCCTGATGCGGTGTCCTTCGCAAAGGGCATCGCCGGCGGCCTGCCCATGGGCGGTTTCCTGGCCAACGAGCGCTGCCGGGATGTGCTGGGCCCCGGTACCCACGCCTCCACCTTCGGCGGCAACCCCATCTGCGCCGCCGCAGCTCAGGTGGTGCTGGACACCCTGGACGAGGACGCTCTGGCCCAGGTGAAGGAGAAGGGCCACTACATCCGCACCCGTATCGAGCATATGGGCCTGTCCAGCCTGGGAGAGACCCGTGGCCTGGGCATGATGATTGGCGTGGAGGTGAAGGGGGAGGAGAACAACAAGGTGCTGGCCGCCCGGCTGATCCGCAACGGCCTGCTGGTGCTCACCGCCGGCTCCGCCCTGCGGCTGCTGCCCCCGCTGACCATCTCCATGGCGGAGATCGACAAGGGCCTTGCCATTATGAAGGAGACCCTGCTGTAAGCAAACCGAAACAATGAGGTGAATACGATGAAAAAAGACCTGCTCAAGCTGCTGGACCTGACCAAGGCCGATATCGTGAAGATTCTGGATACTGCCGACCAGATGAAATACAACCAGAAGCATGGCCTGACCCACCACTATCTGGAGGGCAAGACCCTGGCCATGATCTTTGAGAAGAACTCCACCCGTACCCGTGTGTCCTTTGAGACCGGTATGTTCCAGCTGGGCGGCCACGCCCTCTTCCTCTCCGGCAAGGAGAGCCAGATTGGCCGGGGCGAGCCCATCGAGGACACCGCCCGGGTGCTCAGCCGCTACTGCGACGGCATCATGATCCGCACCTTCGGCCAGGCCGAGGTGGAGACTCTGGCCAAGTATTCCTCTATCCCCGTGATCAACGGCCTCACCGACTTCGCCCACCCCTGTCAGGTACTGGCCGACCTGATGACCATCCGTGAGCACAAGTCCCGGCTGGAAGGCCTGAAGCTGTGCTACATCGGCGACGGCAACAACATGGCAAACTCCCTCATTGTGGGCGGCCTGAAGGTGGGCATGGAGGTATCCGTGGCCTGCCCCGAGGGCTATGATCCCGATCCCCAGGTGCTGGAATTTGCCCAGAGCTGCGGCGGCAAGTTCACCCTGTGCCGGGACCCCAAGGAGGCGGCTGCCGGAGCCGACGCCCTGTTCACCGACGTGTGGGCCTCCATGGGCCAGGAGGGCGAGGCCCAGAAGCGCCGGGTTGTCTTTAAGGGCATCTACCAGATCAATGACGAGCTGATGGCAGTGGCCAATCCCGGCTGCATGGTGCAGCACTGCCTGCCTGCCCACCGGGGCGAGGAGATCACCGCTGAGGTCTTTGAGGCCCACGCCGGTGAGATCTTTGACGAGGCGGAGAACCGTCTCCACGCCCAGAAGGCGGTCATGTACCTGCTGATGAACCCTGAAAACTGATTCAAATTGCTGTTGATGGCCCTGCTGTGGCGTTGTTTCGCTACGGCAGGGCCATTCCGCACCAAACGGTATGGATTTTTCTTGACGGGGACCCAGTTCGGTGTTATAGTATTCTGGTAGTCTAAATGTACGGCCTGAACTCACATTTTTGTAGTCATCGTCGCTTCTTCAGACGATGTCCGAAAATGTGAGTTTTCTTGTCATTTAGCGCGAAATTTTTTGCAGGAGGTACCATTATTATGTATCACGGTACTGTCAAGTGGTTCAACGAGACCAAGGGCTTCGGCTTCATCTCCAATGACGAGGGCGGCGACGACGTGTTCGTGCACTTCTCCGCCATCGTGTGCGACGGCTTCAAGACCCTCCAGGAGGGTCAGAAGGTGACCTACGACGTGGAGCCCGATCCCAAGAACGCTGACAAGCTGCGCGCTGTCAACGTGGTGGCCGCTTGATCGTAAGGATATAAAGCCACACAGAGCAGACCGACAAAACCTGTCGGTCTGCTTTTTTTCATTTCCGTTGACAAGCCGGGGAAAGAATGGTACATTTTATAAGATGAAACAGCGGAAATGAACTGAAACGCCGGTTTGCCAAGGATGGCTGAGCCGGCGCGTTTTCGTTGCTAAGCGGAAGGATGAAGGAGTGAAGGTCCATGAAAACGGATATCGAGATCGCTCAGGCCTGTGAAATGAAGCACATCCGGGACGTCGCCGCCCTGGCCGGGGTGGACGAGGAGTACCTGGAGTACTACGGCAAGTACAAGGCCAAGATCGACCTGAAGCTGCTGGCGGATCGGGAAGGCAGGCCCGATGGCAAGCTGGTGCTGGTCACCGCTATCAACCCTACCCCCGCGGGCGAGGGCAAAACCACCACCACCGTGGGTCTGGCCGACGGTATGCGGCGGCTGGGCAAGAACACCGTAGTGGCCCTGCGGGAGCCCTCCCTGGGCCCCGTGTTCGGCGTCAAGGGCGGCGCTGCCGGCGGCGGCTACGCCCAGGTGGTGCCCATGGAGGATATCAACCTCCACTTTACCGGCGATTTCCACGCCATCGGCGCGGCCAACAACCTGATGGCCGCCATGCTGGACAACCACATTCAGCAGGGCAATGAGCTGGACATCGATGTCAAACGCATTACCTGGAAGCGGTGCGTGGATATGAACGACCGCCAGCTGCGCAACATCGTGTGCGGTCTGGGTGGCCGGATGCAGGGTGTGCCCCGTGAGGACGGCTTCGATATCACCGTGGCCTCCGAGATCATGGCAGTGCTCTGTCTGGCCACCGGGCTGGGCGACCTGAAGGCCCGGCTGGGCCGCATGGTGGTGGGCTATTCCCGCTCCGGCGCTCCCATCACTGCCCACGACCTGAAGGCCGAGGGCGCTATGGCCGCCCTGCTGAAGGACGCCATCAAGCCCAACCTGGTCCAGACTCTGGAGGGGACTCCCGCCTTCATCCACGGCGGTCCCTTTGCCAACATCGCCCACGGCTGCAACTCTGTCATGGCCACCCGGGTGGCCCTCAAGATGGGAGACTACGCCATCACCGAGGCCGGCTTCGGCGCCGACCTGGGCGCGGAGAAGTTCCTGGACATCAAGTGCCGTCTGGCCGGACTGAAGCCTTCCGCTGTGGTGGTGGTGGCCACTGTCCGTGCCCTGAAGCATC
This sequence comes from Flavonifractor sp. An91, assembly GCF_002159225.1. Classification (NCBI taxonomy): domain Bacteria; kingdom Bacillati; phylum Bacillota; class Clostridia; order Eubacteriales; family Oscillospiraceae; genus Flavonifractor; species Flavonifractor sp. An91. The sequence continues at coordinate 17,925 of NZ_NFHA01000024.1, forward strand.
ACGGCGGCGTGGCCAAGGCCGATCTGAACAACGAAAACCTGGAGGCGCTGGAGAAGGGCCTGCCCAACCTGCTGCGCCATGTGGAGAACATTACCACCGTGTACGGTCTGCCCTGCGTGGTGGCCATCAACCGGTTCCCCACCGACACCGAGGCCGAGCTGAAGCTGGTGGAGGACAAGTGCAAGGCCCTGGGTGTCAATGTGGCCCTCAGTGAGGTGTGGGCCAAGGGCGGCGAGGGCGGCATTGCCCTGGCTCAGGAGGTCATCCGCCTGTGCGAGGAGCCCAACCACTTTGCCTTCGCCTATGAGCTGGATCAGCCCATCGAGGCCAAGCTGGCCGACATCGTGAAGAAGGTGTACCACGGCGACGGTGTGGCCCTCACCCCCGCCGCCAAGAAGCAGGCGGCAGAGCTCACCGCCCTGGGTTTCGGCGGCCTGCCCATCTGCATGGCCAAGACCCAGTATTCCTTCTCTGACGACCAGAGCCTGCTGGGTGCTCCCGAAGGCTTTACCGTCACGGTGCGCAACATCAAGGTGTCTGCCGGCGCCGGCTTCCTGGTGGCCCTCACCGGCGACATTATGACCATGCCCGGCCTGCCGAAAGTACCGGCAGCGGAAAAAGTGGACGTGGACGAGAACGGCCGGATCTCCGGCCTGTTCTAAAAGAAAACGCGGGCGGGTGGTAACACCCGCCCGCTGTAATGAGGAGTTGATTGCGATGAATACCGCCAACCAGACCTGCGGCGATTTTCTGGACGCCCTTGCCTCCAAAGCGCCTGTTCCTGGCGGCGGCGGCGCCTCCGCCCTGGTAGGCGCTCTGGGAGCGGCCCTGTGTACCATGGTGGGCAACTACACCGTAGGCAAGAAGAAGTATGCCGAGGTGGAGGAGGACGTGAAGGCCCTGATGGCCAAAGCAGAGGACCTGCGGGCTCGCCTGCTGGCTCTGGTGGACGCTGACGCTGCGGCCTTCGAGCCCCTGTCCAAGGCCTACGCCATTCCCAAGGATGCCCCCGACCGGGAGCAGGTGATGGAAGAATGCCTCCGGAATGCCGCTGCCACACCCATGGAGATCCTGCGCCTGAGCTGTGAGGCCATTGACCTTCACAGTGAGATGCTGGAGAAGGGGAGCGTGATGATGCTCTCCGATGTAGGCACCGGGGTGGTTTTCTGCTGGAGTGCCCTGTACGGCGCTGCCCTCAACGTGAAGGTCAACACCAAGAGTATGGCTGACCGGGCCTATGCTCAGGCTATGAATGAAGAAGTGGACAGTCTGGTGGAGCGGTATTGGAAGATCGCAGAGCGCGTTTATGAAGCAGTTCTGGGGAGGTTTGCCTGATGGCGGAACATTGGAAGGGGGTCCCTGTGGCCCAGGCTCTGACAGAGCGGCTGATCGTCAAGGCCAACCAGCTGAAGGTCCAGGGCATCGTTCCCACCCTGGCCATCGTGCGGGTAGGGGAGCGCCCTGAGGACCTGTCCTACGAGCGAGGAGCCCTGAAGCGGTGCGAAAAAGTGGGCATCCGTGTCAGGCAGTTTACCTTGCCAGAGGAATCCAGCCACGGGGACCTGATGGCGGTCATTGAGCAGATCAACGCGGACCGGGAGATCCACGGCTGCCTGCTGTTCCGGCCCTTGCCGCCGCAGATCGATGAGGCGGCCATCTGTGCTGCCCTGGACCCGGCCAAGGACGTGGACGGTATTACCGCCGGTTCGCTGGCGTCGGTGTTCACCGGCGGCGGCGCGGGCTATCCGCCCTGTACCGCCCAGGCCTGCATGGAGATTTTGGACTACTATGGCTGTGACCTCACCGGTAAGCGGGCGGTGGTGGTGGGCCGAAGCCTGGTGGTGGGCAAGCCTCTGTCTATGCTGCTGCTGGGGAAAAACGCCACCGTCACCCTCTGCCATACCCGTACCGCCGATCTGGCTGCCGAGTGCCGTCGGGCGGAGGTGCTCATCGCCGCCGCCGGACGGGCCAATATGATAGGCCGGGACCACCTGGCCCCCGGACAGCTGGTGCTGGACGTGGGCATCAATGTGGATGAGAATGGCAATCTGGTGGGCGACGTGGATTTTGCTGCTGCCGACGAGATCGTAGGCGCAGTGACGCCGGTGCCCGGCGGCGTGGGGGCCGTGACCACCTCGGTGCTGGCGGCCCATGTGCTCCAGGCTGCGGAACAAGCCAGATAACAGAAACAGGCGCTGCCGGTGGCAGCGCCTGTTTTTATTATAGTCCACCCATTAAGAAACTGGCGGCGTGTTCCATGGCCTCGTTGGCCTTTTTCATAGGGAAGGTCTGAAAGACGTGCCACATCTTGTCCCACACTTCCAGCTTGCAGGGCACGGAGGCCTTGAGCATCCGGTTGCGCAGGCGCACCGAGTCGGAGAGCAGCAGCTCGTTGGTGCCAGCTTGGATCAGGGTAGGGGGGAACCCGGTGAGATCGGCAAACAGAGGGGACAGACAGGGATCGGTCAAGTCCTCTCCCCGGGCATAGGCGTCCCGGGTGGCGTAGATATAGTTGAGGGTGAGCACGGGGTCGATGTCAGCCCGCTCCTGATAGGACTTGCCGCTGGCCGTCATATCGGTCCAGGGAGAGAAGAGGAGCAGTGCCCGGGGAAGCAAACGGCCCGCCTCTTTCAGCTTGTGGGTAAGCACCAGTGCCAGGTTGCCCCCTGCAGAATCGCCCGCCACAATGATGTCCCGGGCGCCGTAGCCCAGATACATCAGGTGGTCCCAGGCCTGGAGGGCGTCCTCCACAGCAGCGGGATAGGGGTGTTCAGGGGCCAGGCGGTACTCAAAGCTCATCACCTGCAATCCTGTGACCAGGGACAGCTTGGAGCCTAGGATGCGGGAGTAGCCCAGGGTGCCGCTGGTATAGCCGCCGCCGTGACAATAGAGAATGGCCTTCCTGCGGTCATAGCTCCGGTGAGGCCTGATCCAGGCACAGTTCATCTCGCCCAGGGAAAAGGGTTCCCAGCTCATGCCGCCCATAGGAGCCACCAGCCGGCCCAGCAGCTCCTGGCTTTTCCGCTGGCGGGCCAGATCTTCCACGTTCATGACCTCGGGGGTGGCGGCGCTGTGGATCGCCTTCAGTGCGCGCATGAAAGGGGCCAGACGCTGCTTTTCCGCCCGCTGTCCGGCCAGCTCCTGACGCTTGCTGTGGTGGCTCATAATGCCGTCTCTCCTTATTTCATGGTAATTCGATAAACTGCATTATACCACAGGGGAGAATGAAAGAAAAGAGGCGGGCGGGGCCTCTTTTTTGTGGAGAGATTCACTTTCCCTTGTGAGCGACAGAGGAATGTGGTATCCTTTTTTCAGGAAAGGGGGGGGGAGCCATGGCGGCAGCTCAGTCTGAACGCGGAGAAAAGAAGCACAAAGAGTGGTACCGGCTGGACAATGCGGCGGTGGTCTACTCCGCCATCCAAAAGGAACGGTATTCCGCTGTTTATCGCTTTTCCGCCGTGATGGATCAGCCGGTGGACCCGGAGGCCCTTCAGCGGGCGGTGGACAAGACCATGCCCCGCTTCCCCGGCTTCCGGGTGCGGATCAAGCCGGGGATCTTCTGGTACTACTCGGAGTTCAACGACGCTCCCGGCCCCTTTGTACAGAAGGATATCTCCAATCCGTGCCAACCCATACGTTTTGATCAGGGGGACGGATGGCTGGTGCGCTTTTTCTACTATGAGCGGCGTATTTCCCTGGAAGTCTTCCACGCCATCAGCGACGGAGGAGGCGCTATGACCCTGCTGCGGACCTTGCTGGCGGTCTATCTCCGGGAGCTGGGCTACCAGATTCCCAATACCTGCGGGGTGCTGGATGTGGATCAGCCCCCCAGGCCGGAGGAGCTGGAGGATGCCTACGCCCGGTACGCCACAGTAAAAGCCAGAAGCTTTACAACGCTGAAGAAGGCCTATGCCAACGCCGGTACGCCGGAGCCCTTCTATACCCTCAATGTAACCATGGGCTTCTGCTCGGTACGGCAGCTGAAAGAGAAGGCCAAGGAGCACGGGGCCTCTATCACGGAATACCTGACGGCAGTGCTGCTGAAGGTTCTGGTGGACAAGCAGCACCGGGAGGGGCCCAAAAAGGAATTGCCGGTGGCCCTGGCCATCCCCATCAACCTGCGGCCCTGGTTTCCCACGGAGAGCCTGCGGAACTTCATCCTCACCGTCCGGCCCTGCATCGATCCCAGCCTGGGGGAGTATACCTTTGAGGAGATTGTCAGCCAGGTCCATCACTATCTGCGGCTGAACATCAACCGGCAGCAGATGCAGGCAGAGCTGGCGGGCAATGTGAAGTTTGCCAGGAACAAATTCATTCAGATCATACCCATTGCACTGAAGAAGCCGGGTATCGCTTTCGGGTACTGGATGGCAGGAGTGCGGCCCTATTCCGGTACCTATACCAACCCCGGGCCCTTCCAGGTGCCGGAGGAGATGAAGTCCCATATCCGTCGGATGGAGGTGATTCTAGGGCAGGCTACCATGCCCCGGGTCCACTGTGCCTCCATCAGTTACGGGGACGAGATGGAAATTACCTTTGCCGGGACCCAGAGGGAGACGGATACGGAGCGGGAATTTTTCCGCTTTTTGGTGCGGGACGGCGTCCATGTCAAAGTGGAGAGCAACCGTACCCAATAAGGAGGAAGCACCATGTCCTATTGTGTTCATTGTGGAGTGGAACTGGACGCCACTGCCACGTTCTGCCCGCTGTGCCAGACAAAGGTGATAGACCCGGGTCGTCCGCCCGACACCACTTCTCCCAAGCCCTTTCCCACCGAGCGGGGAGAGGTGCCGCCCATCCCTAAGGGGGCGGTGGCGGCGGCCATTACCGCTATGCTGGCCTGTGTGGCGGTGGGATGCGGTCTGCTCAACCTGTTTCTGAAACCGGGGCGGGCCTGGTCTCTCTATGTGATTGGGGCCACCATCATGCTATGGCTGTGGATTGTGCTGCCCCTCCTCTTCAGACGACTGCCTCTGCTGGTCCGCAGCGTCATCAATGTGGCGGCGGTGGCCCTGTATGTCTACCTGATGTCGGTGGACCTGAATGGCCGGGACTGGTATCTGGGGCTGGCGGTGCCCATTATCCTGTGGGGAGGCGCGGTATGGCTGCTGCTCTCCCTGATGCTGCGGGTGTACCACCGCTCGGTCATCAGTACTGTCGCCATTCTTATCGGCAGCCTGGGGGTATTTCTCCTGGGTGTGGAATTTTTCATCGACCGCTGGCTTACTGGCCGGTGGGACCCCTCCTGGTCGTTGGTAGTACTTACTATCTGTGTGTGTACTGTGATCCCCCTGGTGATTATCCGGCGTATTCCCGCTGTCCGGGAAGAGGTACGCCGCCGGTTCCATACCTGAATTCAAATAGCAAGAAAGGCCGCCCGGCAGGGCGGCCTTTCTTGCGTAAAAATCAGGCTATTCAGAGGGACTCCCGGTGGAAAAGACGGTGGAAAAATCCCCCTCGCTTCTCCTGGGGAGCCGGGGCATTGGCAACGGCCCGGGCCTCCCGCACAGCTTGCTCCATCAGCGCCGCCTGGGCGTTGACAGCGGGGGCGCCCTCCTGGCGGGGCACCGGCGTGTAGCTGCCGTCGGGACCCATGTTGCGGGCCTTCACGTTATCGGAGCAGAACAGCTCCACATACTGCCGGATCTGACGGCGCACGTCCGGGTCTACTACCGGGCAGGCGATCTCCACCCGGCGCTCGGTGTTGCGGGTCATCAGGTCGGCAGAGCCGATGTAGAGGCGGGTGCCCTCTCCCACGCCGAAGGCGTAGATCCGGGGGTGCTCCAGGTAGCGGCCCACGATGGAAAAGACACGAATACGGTCGGTGAGGCCGGGTACGCCGGGCCGCAGGCAGCAGATGCCCCGCACGTTGAGGGTCACCGGTACGCCGGCCTGGCTGGCTTCAGCCAGCTTGTCGATCAGCTCCCGGTCGGTGACCGAGTTGACCTTGAAGAAGATGCGGGCGGGCTGGCCCTGACGGGCCTTCTCGATCTCCCGGTCCATCAGGCCCAGGATGCGGTTTTTCAGACTGTGAGGGGCCACCAGCAGCTGGTGATACTCACCGTGGAGGTTGGAGGTGGCCATATTCTGAAAGAACGCCGCGCCGTCACCGCCGATGGCGGGGCTGGCGGTCATGAGACAGAAGTCGGTGTACAGCTTGGCCGTCTTTTCATTGTAGTTGCCGGTGCCGATCTGGGTGATGTACTGGATGCGGCCCTTCTCCCGGCGGGTGATGAGGCAGATCTTGGAGTGGACCTTGTAATGCTCAAAGCCGTAGAGGATGGTACAGCCCGCCTCCTCCAGCCGCTGGGCCCAGGCAATGTTGTTCTGCTCGTCGAACCGGGCCCGCAACTCCATGAGTACCGTCACATCCTTGCCATTTTCCGCCGCTGCCGCCAGATACTCCACCAGCTTGGCGGTGGAGGCCAGCCGATAGATGGTGATCTTGATGGACAGCACAGACGGATCATTGGCGGCCTCCCGTACCAGCTGGAGGAAGGGCTCCATGGAGTGGAAGGGATAGAAGAGCAGCATATCCCGCCGTAAGATCTGGGGGATCAGCTTTTCGCCCTTGACCAGACCGGCGGGCCACTGGGGGGTATAGGGAGGATAACACAGGGCGGCGGCGCTCTCCTCGGGCAGCTTGCCTTCCAGGGAGTAGACATAGCCCATAATGAGGGGGCTTTTGGACCGGAAAACCTGCCCGGCGGTCAGATTGAGCCGCTGGCAGAGAAACTGCTGCAGTTCGGCGGAGGCCTCCCCCTGGATCTCCAGCCGTACGGGAGCCAGCCGGGCCCGCTTCTTCAGCACCTTCTGCATATGGGCCCGGAAGTCCTCACCCACATCGTAGTCCTCATCCTCGGGGCTGATGTCGGCGTTGCGGGTGACCGAGATGACGCACTTCTCCTCCACCTGATAGGTTTCAAAGAGCTGATCGGCAAAGTGAAGGACCACCTGTTCGGTGAGCAGGTAGCGTAAGCCCTGTTCCTCCAGCTGGAAGTAGGGAGGAAGGGCCTTGGGAATGGGCACCAGACCGAAGCAGCGGGTGTTGCCCAGCCGCAGGGTGAGGGCGATGGTCAGACTGTTGGAGGGCAGGTGAGGGAAGGGGTGGTGGCTGTCCACCACCATGGGGGACAGGATGGGCTGCACATAGTCCCGGAACCACCGCTCCACCTGCTTGCGCTCCTTGCCATCCAGCTCCCCGGGGGTCAGGTTGCAGATGTTGCAGGTCCGCAGCCGCTTCTCCAGCTGGGAGACGATCTTGTCCTTCTGCTTGTACAGGCCGGGGACCGTCTTGAAGATGGCCTGAAGCTGTTCAGTGGGGGTGAGGCCGCTCTTGCTGTCCACATGGGTCTGCTTGGACAGGGTCATGTCGTAAATGGAGCCCACCCGGATCATGAAGAACTCGTCCAGGTTGCTGGTGAAGATAGCGGCGAATTTCAGCCGCTCGAAGAGAGGGACGCTCTCGTCCTTGGCCTCCTCCAGCACCCGCTCGTTGAAGCGCAGCCAGGACAGCTCCCGTTCCTGGGTATAGCGTGTATCGATCTCTTTATTGGTCATGGCTTGTTCCCTCCATCACGCGGCGGAGCAGATAGCCCTCCCGGACGCCGCAGGTGCTGACCGATACGGTGGATACCTCGTAGGCGTCCAGAATGGCGGTGAGGATGGCCAAACCGGGCAGAATGGTGTGGACCCGGTCGGGTACCGAGCGCAGGATCTGCCGCAGGGTATCCTGATCGCCCTTTTTCAGCCCCTTGTACAGGGCATGGATCTCCCCAGCGGGGATGATCCGGTTGTCCGGATCTGCCCCGGACAGGTCGTTGCACAGCTTGGCGGCGGCCCGGAATGTGCCGCCCACGCCGGTCAGGTGGCTGCACTGCAGGCCGGCGGTTTTGGCCTTTTGCAGCTCCTCCTTTACGTCGGAGCGGATGGCTTTCCGCTCCTCCCTGGTGGGGAAGAGGCCGGAGACGTGTTTGGTAAAGAGGGACAGGGAGCCCATGGGCAGAGAGCAGCCCGACGTGATGGCCCCGTCCCGGTAGGCCACCAGTTCGGTGGAGCCGCCCCCCACGTCGGCCAGCATCCCGGAGCCCGGCGCGCCGCCGCCCACGGTGGCCCCCAGGAAGGAAAAGGCGGCCTCGTCGGCCCCTGACAGCACCTCAACCTTGATCCCGGTCACCGCCTCGATGGTCTCCAGGGCCTCCTCGGTGTTGACGATGTTGCGCAGGGAGGCAGTGCCGAACACATAGAGGTCGGCAATGTCGAAATTGCGCAGCAGAGCCTTGAAGCCCGCCAGTACCCGGCAGGCCACCAGGATGCCGCTGTCGGAGAGCAAGCCGTTCTTGATGTAGCCGGCCAGGCCGGCCATCTCCTTCTTGTTCATGAGGAGCTTGAACTTCTGCCCCTCCCAATGATAGATGGACAGGCGGATGGTGTTGGAACCCACATCCACGATCCCGCATTTCATGTGATGATACACCTCTCTTTAGAAGTCTAGTTTACGCGATTTCCGTAGCATTATCAATGGGATTTACAGAAGATTTACAAGCCTCATCCATGGTCCGGCGGGCGGCCACCAGAGCCAGGCCGTCCCCCAGGGTACAGAAAAAGCGGACAGAACAGCAAGTTCCTCGGCGGAGCAATTGTGAGCCAGCCGGGCGGCGGCCAGCGCGGCGGCAGCAAGCAGGGTTTCTCCGGAAGGCGGTGTGTACACAGGCCTCATCTCCCTTCTCTCCAATGTATGGCGGCGGGAGATGCGGGTTGACGGCGGCGGCGGATGTGGGTACAATGAGAAGAACGAAAGGGGAAGAAGCGTATGAATATGCCTCTCATTCTGCTTTATAATTTGGATACCCCCAAGGGGGCCAAGATCCGGCGGATGTGCCTGCCTCTGGGTCTGCGGACCCGGCTTGTGACACCGGAGGAGTATGGCCTGCCTCTGGGTGATCTGGTGGACGGCGCCGCACCGGAGACGCCCTGGACCGGAGAGACCTTTGGGGACGAGATGCTGGTGCTGGTCAACTGCACCGGCCCCCTGCTGGACCGGTTCCTCCAGGGCTTCCGGCGGAACAAGATCCCGGCAGTCTATCTCAAGGCAGTGCTGACTCCCACCAACCGGATCTGGAATTCGGTGGCCCTCCACGGTGAGCTGGTCAAGGAAAGGCAGGCCATTGCCCAGGGCCAGGGAGCCCACGCCGGGCAGACATCTGGGGAAGAGGGGAACTGACGTGCACAACGAACTGACTAAAAAGGACATTCAGATGATGCGGGAGGAGCTGGATTACCGCCGTATCCAGCTGCGCCCCCAGCTGCTGGAGGCGGTGAAGGAGGCCCGGGCCTTCGGTGACCTCAGCGAGAACTTTGAGTACAAGGCCGCCAAGCAGGAGAAAAACCGGAACGAGGGCCGCATCCGCTACCTGGAGAATATGATCCGCACCGCCAAGGTGCTGCCGGACGAGCCGGTGACCGACGGGGTGGGACTCTATGATAAGGTGACGGTATTTCTGGAGGACGAGGGGGACACTGAGACCTACCAGATCGTCACCACCATGCGGCAGGACGCCCTCCACGGGCTCATCAGCAAGGAGTCGCCCATGGGCAAGGCCCTGCTGGGCCGCAAGGTGGGGGAGACTTTCCACATCCAGGTCAACGACAACTACGGCTATGATGCTAAGGTATTGGCCATTGAGAAGGGAGAGGACGACGGTTCCGCTCCACTCACCGGATTTTAACGAAAAAAGGACGCATTGCACAGGCAATGCGTCCTTTTTTGTTCAAAAGCCCCAAGCGGATTTCAGCAGGGACAGGGCGGGGGCCATGTCCTCAGCAGCCACCCGGGTATAGCCCATGATGAGGGCTGGCGGCCGGTCTATGGGGGGCGGAGTCAGGTCGCAGATGGACAGGGGAGACACTCCAACACCCACCTCCGCCGCCCGGGCGGCCAGCTCCTGTTCATTCCATCGCCGGTCCATCCACAGCAGCAGGTGGAGGCCGGCGTCGCCTCCGTCAAAGGAACCCACCTGGGTCAGACCGGTGTCCCGGGCGGCGGCCAGCAGGGCCTCCCGCCGGGCTTTGTATCGGGTGCGGGTGCGGTTCAGGTGACGCTCAAAGTGGCCCCGGTCCATGAACCGGGCCAGGGCGTACTGCTCAAAGGAGGGGACGGTGGAGGAGTAGAACCAGAACTCCCGCCGCCACCGCTCCAGCAGGTGGGGGGGCAGCACCATATAACTGATGCGCAGGGAGGGAGCCAGACTCTTGGCAAAGGTATTGAGGTAGATGACCCGCTCCCCGTTGTCCAGACTTTGCAGCGCCGGAATGGGCCGGCCGGAGAAGCGGAACTCGCTGTCGTAGTCATCCTCCAGGATATAGCGCCCCGGCTGCTGGGCGGCCCAGCGCAGCAGGGCTTGACGCCGGGTCACCGGCATGATGATGCCCAGAGGAAAATGGTGGGAGGGGGTGACGTGGACCACCTGTACCTTGTGCCGGTCCAGCTCCTCCAGCACCAGGCCCTGGTCGTCCAGGGGGATGGGTTCCACCTGGGCCCCGCAGCTGCCCAGAATGCGGTGGGTCTTGGTGTAGCCGGGGTTCTCCACCCCGTAGCGGCCCTCCCGGCCCAGCAGCTGGACCAGCAGGCTGGTGAGCACCTCCGACCCGGCGCCCACCACGATCTGGGCCGGGTCCGCCCGGATGCCCCGGAAACGATAGAGGTGGGCGGCAATGGCCTCCCGCAGCTCGGGCACCCCCTGGGGATGGGGAGTGTTGAGCAGGGTGTCCTCCTGCTGAGACAGCACCTCCCGCATCAGCTTGGCCCAGGTGGCAAAGGGAAACAGGGCGGTGTCTACGGCGCTGGTGGAGAAGTTGTAGCGGAAGGTGGGCCGGGTGGGTTCCTCGGTTGGGGGCAGGGGAACGGTGGAGGTTCTGGCAGGGGTGGCCTCCGCTGCCTGCACAAAGAAGCCACGCTTGGGCTGGGAGCGGAGGTAACCCTCCGCCAGCAGCTGATTATAGGCTCCCTCCACCGTTACCACGCTGATTTTCAGGTGAGCGGCCAGGGCCCGCTTGGAGGGCAGCCGCTCCCCGGCGGCCAACCGCCCGGCCTCGATCTCCCCTCGGATGTGGCGGTAGAGCTGTTCATATAAGGGCATGGAAGCACTGCTTTCCAAAATAGGCGTGAGCATAGAGATCCTCCTGTCTGACCTGATTCTTCTTTTTGTTCAGTATAGCGGAAATGAGGTCAGAACACAAGAGATACCGAAGTCCATCGAAAGCGGTCCCACGATAAAAAAGATTGCCGCCGGGGCCGCCGTATGAAAGGAACCGTCGGGGACATACTGAACACAGACACAGAGAAGGAGGCAGGGGCCATGCAGGGAAAGGTTGAGATCTGCGGCGTCAACACGGCAAAGCTGAAGGTACTGAAAAACGAGGAGACCATGGAACTGCTCCGGCGGGTGAAGCAGGGGGACATGGAGGCCCGGGAACAGCTGATCGCAGGCAACCTGCGGCTGGTGCTGTCGGTGATTCAGAAGTTTTCCGGCCGGGGTGAGAACGCCGACGATCTGTTTCAGGTAGGGTGCATTGGCCTCATTAAAGCCATTGATAATTTCAACACCGATCTGGACGTGCGTTTTTCCACCTATGGCGTGCCGATGATAGGCATTTTGGGGAAATAGAAATACTTGAATTCAAACTCCAGGTTTCAGAATCTTGATTCTTGAGTAGGTTGGTGGTAAAATAAAGAAAACAAACCGCGGACCGCGGGCGGTCAGGAGGAGAGGATCTTATGAATACCACCATGTCAAAGCTGAGCGTGGCCGTGCGTAAACCGGTCATCAAAATCGTCAGCAAACCTACCCCTGTGACCTATATTGGGCCGGGCCGTGCCAAAGAGGCAGGCCGCCTGCTGAAAATGCTGGGCGCCAAAAAGACCCTGGTGATCACTGATTCCTTCCTCCACCAGTCCGGCCTGCTGGATGGGGTGGAAGAGAGCATCCGGAGTGCGGGCGTGGACCATGTTGTGTATGACGGGGTTCAGCCCGATCCCACCTTTGCCATTGTGGCCGAGGCCAAAAAGGCCTGCTCCGGCTGCGACGCCGTGGTGGCAGTAGGCGGTGGATCGGTGATGGACACCGCTAAGGCGGTGGCTGCCGCCGTGGCCAACCACACCAGCGCCGAGGCCCTGGCCGGAATGCTGAAGGTGCGCCGCCGGCCCCTGCCCCTTATCGCGGTGCCCACCACTGCCGGTACCGGCAGCGAGACCACCGTGGCCGCCATCATCTCGGACTCCGCCACCCACAGCAAAAAGCAGCTGCTGGACCCCAAGCTGGTGCCCATGTTTGCCATTCTGGACCCGGAGCTGACGGTGGGCCTGCCCAAGCACACCACCGCCCACACCGCTCTGGACGCCCTGACCCACGCCCTGGAGGCCTATGTGGCGGGCTACGCTGACGAGGAGACCGACCGCCAGGCCCGCATTGCCGTCCGGCTTATCTTCCAGTACCTGCCCAAGGTCCAGGAGGACCCGACCGATCTGGAGGGCCGGGAGGCCCTGCTCACCGCCTCCTTCTTCGCAGGTATGGCCTTTACCCGTACCTATGTGGGCTACGTCCATGCCTTTGCCCACACCATCGGCGGCAAGTTCGGCGTGCCCCACGGCCTGGCCAATGCGGTGCTGCTGCCCCATATCATGCGCTACTACCTGCCGGTGAGCTATAAGCGCTTTGCCGAGCTGGGCCGGATGCTCAAGCTGGGGATGCCGGGAGACAGCGACCAGATCAAAGCCACCCGCTTCGTAAAGCTGCTCTACAAGCTCAACCGGCAGATGGGCATTCCCACCCGGTTTGAAAAGTTCCCCGCCTCCGCCATCGAGGAGGTTATCGACATGGCCTTCCAGGAGTGCCACGGCACCTATCCGGTGCCCCGGTACTTCACCCGGGAGCACGCCCGCAAGCTGATGGAGGCGGTGTGCGCCAAGGAAGAGGCCTGAGTTCAGGCAGTCAAGCCCGCCCCGGCTGCGGGGCGGGCTTTTCTATGATGCGTGAAGGAGGGGTCTGGATGCCGTACCAGATCACAGAAAACTGCGTGGGCTGTACTCTGTGCGCCAAAAACTGTCCGGTGGAGGCCATCACCGGCACGGTCAAGCAGGTACATACCATTGATCCCGTCCGCTGTACCCAGTGCGGGGTGTGCGGCCGGGTGTGCCCGAGAGGGGCCATCGAGGGGCCCCTGCCCGGCCTCTACAGCCATAAAGTACCCAAAGAAAAGTGGACCAGACCGGTCATTGACACCAAGCTGTGTACCGCCTGCTCCATGTGCGTGCTTGCCTGCGGCTTCTCCTGCCTGTCCATCAGCCTGCCCCGGCAGAAGGGGGATCTGGAGGTATTTGCCCAGCTGAGCGCTCCGGACAGATGCGTGGGCTGCGGCCTGTGCGCCCGGGCCTGCGGCATCGGGGCCATCACCATGAAGGAAGGGGTGGGAGCATGATCCTGCCGGTCTATGCCCAAGTGGACCTGACCAATGGCCGGTGGCGGAAGTGTACCATCTCTGCCAGGCTGTTTGAGCAATATCTGGGTGGCAAGGCCCTGGGGGCCCGGCTGCTCACCGATCTGACGACCGCGGGGCTGGACCCCCTCAGCCCGGAGGCGGTGCTTATCGTCAACACCGGACCCATAAACGATACCGGCGCCCCCAGCTCCAGCCGGTTCAACATGACCTTTAAAAACGTCCTCACCGGCGGTATCGCCTCCTCCAACTGCGGCGGGCCCTTCGGGATGCTGCTGAAGAAGGCGGGCTTTGACGGACTCATTCTGTGCGGGAAGGCCCCGGAGCTGAGCATGGTGGTGGTGGAGGACGGCAAGATCCGCATTGAGACCTGCCCCCAACTCCAGGGCCTGGACACCGAGCGTACCCAGGAGGAGTTGCCGGAGCGGTACGGCAAGCTGGTCATCGGCCCAGCCGGAGAGAACGGGGTGCGCTTTGCCTGCGCCGCCAGCGGCGAGCGAGTGGCCGGGCGCTGCGGGGCCGGGGCGGTCATGGGCAGCAAGAATCTGAAAGCGGTCATTGCCTACGGCACCCGTGAGGTGGTGAAGGCCAATCCCGAGGGCTTCGAGGCCCACACCCGCAAGTGGGTCAAGCTGCTGAAAAAGCACCCCATGACCGGGGACAGTCTGCCTCGATACGGCTCGGCGGGTCTGGTGAGCAAGGCCAACGCCTCCGGCGTGCTGCCCACCCACAACTTTACCCGGGGCCGGTACGAGCACTACGAGGAGGTCAGCGGTGAGACCCTGGCGGATACCAAGCTCACCCGCAACAGCAGCTGCGTCAGCTGCCCCATCCGCTGCGAGCGGCGGGTGAAGGTAAAAGGCAAGGAGGTCAAGGGGCCGGAGTACGAGACCCTGGGCCTCTTTGGACCCAACCTGGAGAACCGGGACCTGGACCTTATCAATGAACTCAACTACAAGTGCGACCTGCTGGGCATGGACACCATCTCCCTGGCGGGCACCATCGCCTTTGCCATGGAGCTCCAGGAGAAGGGGATGGGAGATTTCGGCCTGAAGCCGGGCCAGCCCGAGGACCTGCCCCGGGTGGTGGAGGACGTGGCCTACCGCCGGGGTCCCGCCGGGGAGCTGTCCATCGGCAGCAAGGCCTTGAGCGAGAAGTACGGCGGCGCCGACTTTGCCATCCACGCCAAGGGGCTGGAGCTGGCCGCCTATGAGCCCCGGAAGAGCGTGGGCATGGGCCTGGGCTACGCCACCGCTAACCGGGGCGGCTGCCACCTGAATGGCGGTTATCTGGCTCTGTTGGAGTCGGTGGGGGTCATCAGCATGGACGCCCAGACCCCAAAGGGCAAGCCGGAGCTGACGGTGTTCTTCCAGAACGGCATGGAGGCGGCCTCCGCCGCCGGGTTCTGCCTGTTTACCATGCAGGCCATGATCCCCGGTATCCTGTTCAAATTTGGACCTGCCAGCTTTGTCTGCCGGGCGGCGGGCAAGGTGATGCTGTCCGCCCGGCCCCTGCTGGGGCAAATCTGGAAGTTCATGCCCTGGATCATGCCCATCAACTGTATGCTGGTGCCCCACAGCAAGTCCATCTCTCTGGTCACCGGCCTGCCCATGACCATCGGAAAATTCTTTACTGTAGGGGAGCGCAGCTACAATGTGGAGCGGTTGTACAACCTGCGGGAGGGTCTGACGGCGGCGGACGACGCCCTGCCCGGACGGCTCACTAAAACGCCCCAGGACCCGGACCGGCCGGACACGGTGGTGCCTCTGGATAAGATGCTGCCGGTGTACTACAGGGTCCGGGGCTGGGATTCCCACGGCGTGCCCACCGCCAAGCGGCTGAAACACCTGGGCATCCCCCTGCCGGAGGGGGGATAATATGGCGTTGGTGCGCTATCACGGCCGGTTGGCCGACCTCACCGGCTGCCGGGAGGAAACAATGGACGGGAACAATGTGTCCCGGCTGCTGGATCAGATCAAGAAGCGCCGCGGGGTTGAGGCCTACCGGCTGGCCAAGCGGAGCCACATCATTGTGGACAAACGCTCCGCTGGGGCGGAGAAGGGCTTCCGTACCCCCACGGGACCGGACAGCGTGGTGGAGTTTATCCCCGTGTGCGGCGGCGGTTAGGAGGGTACTGTGGAACTGGAGCGATACCGACGGCAGCTGGCCATCCCGGAGATCGGGGAAGAGGGCCAGCACAAGCTGGCCGCCTCCTCGGTGCTGGTGGTGGGAGCCGGGGGCCTGGGAGGCCCGCTGCTTTACGCCCTGGCCGGTGCTGGGGTGGGGCGGCTGGTGGTGGTGGACGGGGATACCGTCTCCCTCAGCAACCTGAACCGGCAGTTCCTCTTTGACCAGGCCGACCTGGGCCGCCCCAAGGCGGAGGCGGCCGCCCGGCGGCTGTCCGCCTTCAACCCGGACCTGCGGGTGGAGGGGGTGGAGGCCTGGCTGGACGAGAAAACTGGAATGGAGCTGCTGGCAGACTGCCAGCTGGCGGTGGCGGCGGTGGACAATCTGCCTGGCCGGCTTGCCCTCAATGCCGCCTGCGCTCAGAATAATATTCCTCTGGTCAATGGTGGGGTGGAGGGCTGGTACGGCTCGGTGATGGCGGTGGAGTTTGGGAAAACTCCCTGCCTGTCATGCTGCTATGCCGGGACCGCGCCGGAGGAGGGTGGTCAGGCCCTGGGGGCAGTTACCGGAGCGGTGGCCTCCCTGATGGCTACCGTTGCCCTCCAGATGCTGCTGGGGCACAATCCCATCCCGGGAGAAATGTTGCTCTACGACGGCAAGCGGCTGGAGCTGGATCGTGTGCCGGTGGAGCGGGGCACGGGCTGCCCCGTCTGCGGAATATGTTGATGGAAGGACCTGCTGTGAAAACGGCAGGTCCTTTTGTCTGCCTTCGGACAAAAGCGGGCACACTGAGAGCGGAGGCGATACCATGGAAGTGCGACGCTATGTGAACGGCAAGCCGGTGTCCGGCAAGGATTTGCCGCCCCAGCAGGTGGAAAATCCGGTGCTGGTCCGTCTGCTGCGGCAGGCCAGGGCCAGAGGACGGAAACGGTGATAGAAGAAAAAGGAATTGCAGCGAATAGGGACAATCCGGTACAATGGACCCCATGACACAGCATCAGGAGAGAAATATGACGGAACTTGTGGAAAACCAGCCCCTGCGGGCCCTCTATATCCGGGTGTCCACCGAGGCCCAGGCGGAGGAGGGCTACTCCATCCAGGCCCAGACCGAGCGGCTGGAGGCCTACTGTAAGGCCATGGGGTGGGACAACTACCGCTGTTACACCGATGGCGGCTACAGCGGCAGCAATCTGGACCGGCCGGAGATGACCAGGCTCATCGCCGATGCCCGAGGCGGGCAGGTGGCCACGGTGGTGGTGTTCAAGCTGGACCGGCTGTCCAGGAGCCAGAAGGATACCCTCTACCTCATTGAGGATGTGTTTCTGCCTCACGGGGTGGATTTTATCTCCCTCAATGAGAGCATTGACACCTCCACCCCCTATGGCCGGGCCATGATCGGTATTCTGTCCGCCTTTGCCCAGCTGGAGCGGGAAAACATCTACCTGCGTACCCGGATGGGCATGGTGGAGCGGGTGCGGCAGGGCTACTGGATGGGGGGCGGTGGGGTGCCCTTCGGCTATGATTACGACCGGAGCACCGGCATCCTGGTACCCAACGCTGACGCCCCCCGGGTGCGGCAGATGTACGAGCTCTATCTGAAGGGGTGGTCCGCCCAGCGGATCGCCCACAGAATGGGGCTGAAATACGACAAGCTGGTGACCCAGATCCTCACCCGCAAGAGCAACATCGGCCTCATCTCCTACAAGGGGGAGGAGTACCAGGGTCTTCACCAGCCCATCGTGCCCGAGGAGCTGTTTTATCTGGTTCAGGACCGGATGAAGGAGCGGGCTACCAAGCACCGAGCTGCCGGAGGGGGTCACCTGCTCACCGGACTGGTGTACTGCGGCGCTTGCGGCGCCCGGATGCGATACATTCGCTGGGGCAAGAATGGCTATAAGCTGCGCTGCTATGGCCGGGACCCCTCCAAGCCCCATATGAAGAAGGGCGACAACTGCCAGGCTGAGGCGGTGTGGGCGGAGGAACTGGAGGAGCAGGTGCTTCACGATCTGTTCCAGGTGTCCGCCCGGCTGGGGGAGGAGATTGACCCCGTCCCCGATCCCCTGACCCAACTGGAGGGGGAGATGAACAAGCTGGAGAGCAAGCTGCGGCGGCTCTACCAGCTCTTTGCCGAGGGGGAGGACCCGGTGCTGCTGGACGAGGTGCGGGAGGTGCGCCGGCAGCTGGAGATTCTGCGGCAGGACTATGAGACCGAGCAGGCCACCTGCCGCCGGGCCGCCCGGCTGGAGGACCTGCGGGAGCAGGCGGCGGGCATCAAAGACAGCTGGCCCAACCTCACCCCGGAGGAGCGGCAGGCGGTGATCCGGGACTGCGTGGAGCGCATCGTGGTGGAGGGGCCCAAAGTGGAGATCTACTACACCTTTTTGCAGTACGGAGCGGAGTCATAGACGATTTTCCCTAACGGTAGTATCGTGCCGATGATTGTTGGGGAAATCCGCCGCTATCTCCGGGACAATTCCTCCCTTCGGGTGTCCCGGTCCATGCGGGACACCGCCTACCGGGTACTCCAGGCCAAAGAGAAGTTCATGAACGAGCACCAGCGGGAGCCCAGCATGGAGGAGATCGCCAAGATGCTGGAGCTGAAGCGGGAGGACGTGGTATTTGCTCTGGATGCCATCGTGGACCCGGTGTCCCTCTACGAGCCGGTGTACGAGCACGGGGGAGATACCATCTGCGTCATGGATCAGGTCAAGGACTCCAAAAACACCGATGAGAGCTGGCTGGAGCACATCGCCCTGAAGGAGGCCATGGAGCGGCTCACCGATCGGGAGAAGCGGATTCTGCGGATGCGCTTTTTTGAGGGCAAGACCCAGATGGAGGTGTCCGCCGAGGTGGGCATCTCTCAGGCTCAGGTCTCCAGACTGGAAAAAAGTGCAATAAACCGGATGAAAAAGGATCTCTGAAGAACAGATTGCGGATTTGGGGCCGTCATGATACAATGGAGGTGACAAAACGACGGAAAGGAGTTCTGATTCCCATGAGCTTTGTACTGCCTGAGTATCATGCCCCTGATTTTACCCAGCCCATGTTCCAGAACGCCCCCAGCGTAACCTTCCACCCCGCCCCCCGGGACGGTGTGGCGCCCGAAGGCTACCACGCCACCAGTATTTTCCCGGAATACTTCAAGGTCAACGGAGAGTGGCTGCTGGCCGAGGAGAGCCGCATGGACTGCGTGGCCGTCCTGCGGGATGGCAAGATTGCCGTGGTAGAGTTCCGCAACCTGAAAGAGGGCGAGCCGGTGGTAGTAGGCCGGACGGAGGATGCCTCGGAGGGCATCTATATCTACGCCGATGGCTTTGAGACGGAAAAAGGGGAGCAGGAGACCTTCTCCTTCCGTCAGGGCCGCTCCAGGGAGACCGCCTACTCCATGGATTACGACTCCATCTATGAACTGCTCCGCCATGAGAAGGACCACGGGCGCATTTTGTGGGTCATGGGCCCCGCCTGCGCCTTTGACCACGATGCCCGGGACGCCTTTGCCGCTCTGGTGCGGGGTGGCTATGTCCACGGCCTGCTGGCGGGCAACGCCCTGGCTACCCACGATCTGGAGGCGGGCTATCTCCGCACTGCCCTGGGCCAGGACATTTACACCCAGAAGAGTATGCCCAACGGCCACTACAACCACATTGACACCATCAACGCTGTCCGGCTGGCGGGGTCCACCGCCGCCTTCGTCCATTCCGGCAAGGTGAAAGACGGCATCATCTACGAGTGCGTCAACCACAACGTGCCCTTCGTACTGGTGGGCTCCGTCCGGGACGACGGCCCCCTGCCCGAGGTGTACGGCAATGTGTATGAGGGCCAGGATGCCATGCGGGCGCTGGTGAGGAACGCCACCACCGTGATCTGTATGGCCTCCACCCTCCATACAGTGGCCACCGGCAACATGACTCCCTCCTACCGGGTGGTGGACGGGGTGGTGCGCCCGGTCTATTTCTATTCCGTGGATATTTCCGAGTTTGCGGTGAACAAGCTGCGGGATAGAGGCAGTCTGTCGGTCCGTACCATCGTCACCAACGTGCAGGACTTTGTGGTCAACGTCCGCAAGGGCGTGCTGTAACAAGCGCATAAGGCCCCGGGGCTTTTTGCCCCGGGGCTGTCTTTTTGCATGGAAATGGAAGACAGACGGCCCGCGAAGTTTCCATCTGTGCTCTTGTATTTCCAGAACCGTCCGTATATAATATCATATAATAGGCCTTTTACAGACCTGTATGAATTGCTGATTTTAAGAAGGAGGGAGCACAGCCATGAAATTGCTCCAGCTTTTGGAACAAGACTGCACTCTGACCCCCGAGCAGCTGGCATCTATGGCCAATATGTCCGTGGAGGACGTAAAGGCGGAGATCAAGCGGTACGAGGAGGAAAAAATCATTTTGGGCTACAAGGCCATCGTGGACTGGGACCGTACCAACCGGGAGGCAGTCACAGCCCTCATCGAGGTCAAGGTGACCCCTCAGCGGGGCGAGGGTTTTGACCGGGTGGCCGAACGGATCTACCAGTACGATGAGGTGGAGAGCGTCTACCTGATGAGCGGCGCCTTTGACCTGACCGTCATCATCTCCGGCCGCACCCTGAAGGAAGTGGCCCAGTTTGTGGGGGAGCGTCTGTCCACCCTGGAGGATGTGACCGGTACCGCCACTCATTTTATCCTGCATAAATATAAGGAAAAGCATCTGATCTTTGAAAAGCAGGAGAAGCAGCCGAAGGAGTGGATTTTCTCATGAACTACGACGAGATACTGAGCAAGCGCATTCAGGATATCAAGCCCTCCGGCATCCGGCGCTTTTTTGACATTCTGGAGGAGATGAAGGACGCCATCTCCCTGGGCATCGGCGAGCCCGACTTCGTCACCCCCTGGCATATCCGGGATGCCGGCATCTACTCCCTGGAGAAGGGCTTTACCAAGTATACCGGCAACGCCGGTATGGCGGAGCTGCGGCGGGAGATTGCCGCCTATCTGTCCCGCCGGTTTGATCTGCACTATGACTTTGCCCATCAGATCATCGTCACTGTGGGCGGCAGCGAGGCCATTGATCTGTCCCTGCGCTGCCTGCTCAACCCCGGCGACGAGGTCATCGTGCCGGTTCCCTCCTTTGTCTGCTACGGCCCCCTGGCCTCTATGGCGGGGGGTACCCCGGTTTATGTGGAGCTGAAGGCGGAGAATGAGTTCCGCCTCACCCCTGAGCAGCTGAAGGCCGCTATCACCCCCCGCACCAAGGTGCTGGTGCTGCCCTTCCCCTCCAACCCCACCGGCGGCATCATGGGCCGGGAGGATCTGGAGGCCATTGCCGAGGTGCTGCGGGGCACCAACATCATGGTGCTCTCCGACGAGATCTACGCCGAGCTGACCTACGGCCAGCACCACGTCTCCATGGCCAACCTGCCTGATATGTACGACCGCACCATCGTGGTCAACGGCTTCTCCAAGAGCCATGCCATGACCGGCTGGCGGATGGGTTACGTTTGCGGGCCCGCCCCGGTCATCAAGCAGATGCTGAAACTCCACCAGTTCGGCATCATGTCCGCCCCCACTGTCAGCCAGTACGCCGCCATTGAGGCCATGCGCAACGGCGACGGCGACATCGAGCATATGCGGGACGAGTACGACGGCCGCCGCCGCTATCTGGTGGAGGGTCTGCGCCGCATTGGCCTGCCCTGCTTTGAGCCCAGAGGGGCCTTCTATGTGTTCCCCGACATCCGGGGCACCGGTCTGACCTCTGACGAGTTCTGTGAGCGCTTCCTGATGGAGGAGAAGGTGGCTGTTATCGCCGGTTCCGCCTTCGGCCCCGGCGGCGAGGGCTTCGTCCGCTGCTGCTACGCCACCTCCATGAAGGATATTGCCGAGGCCCTGACGCGTATGGACAACTTCCTGACCAACCTGAAGAAAAAGCAGGCCAGAGAGCAGGAATAAGAAAAGGAGGAGAGGATATGTACATCACCTGTCTGGATATGGAGGGCGTTCTGGTCCCTGAGATCTGGATCGCCTTTTCCGAGGCCACTGGTATCCCGGAGCTGCGCCGCACCACCCGGGACGAGCCTGACTACAACAAGCTGATGCAGTTCCGTCTGAATATTCTGAAAGAGCATGGACTGGGCCTGAAGGAGATCCAGAATACCATCGCTACTATCGATCCCTTGCCCGGGGCCAAGGAATTTCTGGATGAGCTGCGCTCCTTCAGCCAGGTGATCATCCTCAGCGATACCTTTGAGCAGTTTGCACAGCCCCTGATGAAAAAGCTGGGCTGGCCCACTCTGATGTGCAACACCCTGGAGGTGGCCGACGACGGTACCATCACCGGCTTCCAGATGCGCTGCCCCCAGTCCAAGCTGACCACGGTGAAGGCCCTCCAGTCCATCGGCTACGACACCATCGCCGCTGGGGATAGTTTCAACGACCTGGGCATGATCCAGGCCAGCAAGGCGGGCTTCCTCTTCAAGAGCACCGACCAGATCAAGGCCGATCATCCGGAGCTGCCCGCCTACGAGGAATTCCCCGATCTGCTGGCCGCCATCCGGAACGCGATGGACTGAGTACCACCCAAACTTCATGTCTGGAAGTGAGTGAGCAATATGCTGCGGCAATTTGAGGGACTGGCCTTCCGGCCGGCCGATATCCTGCTGCCCCGAGACTGCGAATACTGCAAGTGGTCGGTGGTGGCCTGCGATCAGTATACCTCCCAGCCGGACTACTGGCAGCGGGTGGAGGAGTATGTGGGCTCCGCCCCCTCCGCCCTGCGGCTCATCCTGCCGGAGAGCTGCCTGGACGGTCCCAATGTAGAGACCGATATTATGGAAGTCAACAATACCATGACCCGCTACCTGCGGGAGGAGCGCTTTCAGGAGTTCCCCAACGCCCTCATCTATGTGGAGCGGCGGCTGGACAACCTGAAGGTGCGCCGGGGCCTGGTGGGCATGGTGGATCTGGAGCAGTACGACTATGAGCCCGGCTCCGGCGCCGCCGTGCGGGCCACCGAGGGTACCGTCATGGCCCGCATTCCGCCCCGGGTGGCGGTGCGGAAGAACGCCCCCCTGGAGCTGCCTCACGTTATGCTGCTGACCGACGATCCCCAGAAAACGGTCATTGAGCCTCTGGCCCAGCGGAAAGACAGAATGCAGAAGGTGTATGACTTTGACCTGATGGAGCGTGGGGGACACATCACCGGCTGGCTGCTGGATGAAGAGAGTATGGCCCTGGTGGCCGACGCACTATCCACCCTGGCTGACCCAGCCGCCTTCCGGGCCAAATACGGCACGGAGGAGGTCATGGCCTTTGCCGTGGGTGACGGCAACCACTCCCTGGCCACAGCCAAGGAGTGCTATGAGCGTCAGAAGCGACTGACTCCCAAAGAGCAGTGGAGCCGTCTGCCTGCCCGCTTCGCCCTGTGCGAACTGGTGAACCTCCACGACCCGGCCCTGGAATTTGAGGCCATCCACCGGGTGCTCTTCGGCGTAAAGCCGGAGCAGGTGGTGGATGCACTGGTAAAGAACTTCCCCGGCGCTTTCCGGGGTGAGGGGGAGGGCCACGTCCTCCGCTATGTCCACGCAGGCGGGCAGGGCGCGGTCACCGTGCCCAACCCCACTGCGCAGATGGAGGTGGGCACCCTTCAGCCCTTCCTGGATACCTATGTGAAGGAACAGGGCGGGCGTATCGACTACATCCACGGGGCTGATGTGGCCCGTACCCTGGCGGCCCGGCCGGGCAACCTGGCCTTCCTGCTGCCTGCCATGGGGAAGGACCAGCTGTTCCCCACTGTGATCCACGACGGGGCCCTGCCCCGCAAGACCTTCTCTATGGGCGAGGCCCATGACAAGCGCTTTTATCTGGAGGCGCGCAAGATCCGATAAGGAGGAGTCTCATGGCAGTCCTGGAGGTCAAGGCCTACGCCAAACTGAATCTGTCCCTGGATGTGCTGGGAAAGCGGCCTGACGGCTACCACGATATGCGGATGGTGATGCAGATGGTGGGCCTTACCGATACCCTCCGGCTGGAGACCGGCACCGGGCAGCCCCTGCGCATGGAGAGTAACCTGGGCTTTTTGCCGGCGGACGAGAGTAATCTGGCCGCCGCTGCCGCCCTACGGCTGTGCGAAGCGGCAGGGGTGGACCACGGCGGACTATCCATCAAGTTGGACAAGACCATCCCGGTGTGTGCCGGAATGGCGGGGGGCAGTGCTGACGCCGCTGCTGTGCTCCGGGGGCTGAACAAGCTGTTGGGCCTGGGCCTGTCCTGGGAGCGGCTGGAGGAGATCGGCGCCCTGGTGGGCTCTGATGTGCCCTACTGCGTCCGGGGAACCACCGCCCTGGCCGAGGGCAGGGGAGAGGTCCTCACCGATCTGCCACCGCTGCCGTCCTGTCTGGTGGTGCTGTGCAAGCCCGCTTTCTCAGTGTCCACGCCGGAGCTGTTCCGTACGCTGGACGGCTGCCGGATTCGCCGGCGGCCTGATACCGCCGGATTGATCGCGGCGCTGAAGAGCGGCGACCTGCCCGGGGTGTCCCGGCGGATGTATAACGTCTTTGAGGACGCTCTGCCCAGCCGCCGTGCCCAGGAAATTGACGCCATTAAAAATGTGATGATCCAGCATGGAGCCCTTGGCTCCTCCATGAGCGGCACCGGTCCCACTGTATTTGGACTTTTTGACAACGAGGAACGGGCACAAAGTGCTTTTGATGCACTGCAGGAGCAGTACCAAGAGACATTTCTGGCTCAGACCGTGGAAAATCTGCTGGAACAGGTATAAAATCGAAAATCACCGTCCACAATGGAGACAAACCAACGTGGACGGTGATTTTTTATGAAACAGAGCAAGACCCTGCGGCGATGGGAACTGGCTCTTTTGCTGGGTGTGGCCATTGCGGCTCTGGCAGGGGTCTGGCTGGACCGGAGTCAGGCGGCCCTGTCCGATCAGGTGATCCGGCTCCATGTGCTGGCTAACTCCGACTCGGAGGCTGACCAGGCCCTGAAGCTGAAGGTGAGGGACCGGGTGCTGGGCGCGGCGTCGGATTATTTTGTGCCTGGGGCCACCTTGGAAGAGACCAGAGAGGTTCTGACAGAGCATTTGGCCGACATAGCAGCTGCCGGAGCAGATCAGGTGGCGGAGGAGGGGTATCAGTATCCGGTGACGGTCTCCCTGGAGGACAACTACTGGTTTCCCACCAAACAGTACACAGACTTTGCCCTGCCCGCCGGAGAGTATACCGCCCTGCGGGTGGTGATCGGCGAAGGCGCCGGTCAGAACTGGTGGTGCGTGGTCTTTCCCCCCTTGTGCCTGGGTTCGGTCAGTGAGACGGCGGCCCAGACCGCCCTCAGCGACGGCTTTACCCAGGACCAGGTGTCCCTCATCACCGGAGAGGACGAGGGGTATGTGGTGAAGTTCAAGGCCATTGAGCTGTGGGAGGGCTTCCAGCACTGGATCACAGGCGGATAAAAAGACAGGCTCGGCTGTAAGCCGAGCCTGTCTTTTTATATGAGATCAGCCAATGCCGCCGTAGTAGATGCCCAGCACCCACACAGCTGCCGCCACCAGCACATAGAAGCGGGCGGTAACGGTGAAGAACGTGCCGGGGCGGCCCTTTCCGCCCAGAGCCAGCTCGTCCTTAATGGTGTCTACCCGCAGTACGAAGTAGATGAACACCGCCACCAGCAGGGCGCCGAAGGGGGAGACGTAGATGGTGATCAGGTCCATCCAGCCGCCCATGCCGGCCAGGGACTCCAGGAACAGGCCGGGCACGAAGGTAACCACGCCAACAATGAGCGCGGCGGCCCGGCGGGAGAGCTTGACGGTGGAGCTGAGAGCCTCGCCGCAGGCCTCCAGCATATTCATCAGAGAGGTGATACCTGCGAAGAACACCGACACGAAGAAGAGCAGGGCGAAGATCTGGCCGCCGGGCATTTGCCCAAAGACCTGAGGCAGGGTGACAAACATAAGGGAGGGGCCGCTGGTGGGATCAATGCCGAAGGCAAAGACGGCGGGGATGATGGCAAAGCCTGCCAGCAGGGCGGCCAGGGTATCCAGCAGGGCGGTCATGCCCGCGTGGCGCAGAATGCTCTCATCCTTCTTCATGTAGCTGCCGTAGATCAGCATACCGGCACCGTTGATGGACAGGGAGAAGAAGGCCTGTCCCATAGCCATGACCCAGGTCTCCGGCTTAAGCAGGTAGCTCCAGTCGGGCCGGAGCAGGTAGAGGTAGCCCTCCGCCGCACCGGGGAGAAAGGCCACCCGGACGGCAATGATGAGAAACAGGATGAAGAAAGCGGGCATCATGAACTTGCTCAGCTTCTCAATGCCGGCGGCCACGCCGAAAATCAGAATGACCACCGTAAAGACCACCGCGATCAGGTGCCAGGGCACGGAACCGAAGTTGACCGCCAGGGCGTCAAAGAAGCGCTGGGAATCCCCGGCCAGGATGGAGCCGGTAACGGACCCGGCGGTGTACCGCAGGACCCAGCCCACCACCACCGAGTAGCCGATGGCGATGCCCAGCACCCCCAGAAGGGGAATGATGCCCAGGATCTTGCCGCCCTTCTTGCCCCGGGATTTCATGACGTAATCCAGAGAGCCCATGGCGCCGGTGCCGGTGAGCCGGCCCAAAGCAAACTCGCCGGACAGGCCTACATAGCTGAACAGGGCCACAAAGATGAAATAGGGGATCAGAAAGGCGCCGCCGCCATACTGTCCCATGCGATAGGGGAAAAGCCAGATGTTGCCCATGCCAACGGCGGAGCCTACCGCTGCCAGGACAAATCCCAGTGAGCTGGTAAACTTACCGCCGGATTTGTTGTGTTCCATTCAGAGATCCTCCTCTTCGTTTCTGCGTACCATGTGGATATGGTCCTCCCATACCCCGTTGATCTTGAGATAGCGTTTGGCCAGTCCCTCCTCCTCAAAACCGGCTCTGGCCGCCGCTCGGCGGGAGGGAAGATTGCGGGGCATGATGTTGGCCTCCACCCGGTGGAGCCCCAGATTGCGGAAGCCCCACTCCGTCAGAGCGGCGATGGCTTCCGAGCCGTAGCCCTGTCCCCAGAGGGTGTGGTCCAGCTTGTAGGAGATGAAGCAGGACTGGAAGGCCCCGCGCACGATCTCGTTGAGACCAGCCAGCCCGATGATTTTACCGGGATGCCGGGGCTGGACCAACAGGAAGCGGAAACAGCGGCCCGCCTCCGCCTGCTCCAGGTCGAAGGCAAGACGCTCTGCCTGGCCCTCTGCTGTAAAGAATTCCTCGGGCTGGACCGGATCAAAGGGGGCAAAAGCTGCCCGATTGCGTCGGTAGAATGCTGCCGCCGGACCTGCCAGCGCCGGATCACAGGCCAGAAACCCCAGCCGGAGGGAACGAAAAACAAAACGGCGCATCCCAACCCTCTCCCTTCCGATGCATTGCACGCGAGGCACATTATATCACATCCTTAAGACTTTTGCACTATAAAGTTATAGCACTTTAAAGAGTCCATCACGGTAAAAAGAATCCCCTGGGGGTGGTTGACCTGGCCGCCGCTTTTCGATACAATAGAGATACCAAAAAAGGGAGCCGTCCACCTGTGGGCGGCTCTCCCATTGCCAAGGAGACAGGAAAACGATATGTTGAATACCCAAGAGGAACTGCGCTTTTGCAAGGCCCGGCGGGCGGCCATCGAACTGGAGTTTGGAAATCTGAATCCGGAACAGCGGAAAGCGGCTCTGGCCACTGAAGGGCCTCTGCTGCTGCTGGCAGGAGCGGGCAGCGGAAAGACTACGGTGCTCATCCACCGCATCGCCAACCTGATGAAGTACGGTCGGGGCTCCGATTCCAACGAAGTGCCTGCCTGGGTGACGCCGGAGGATCTGGCCTTCCTGGAGGAGTATGTGGCCCGCCCCGATCCGGAGAAGAAAGGAGAGCAGGAGCGGCTGTGCCGCCTGGACCCGGCGGTGCCTTGGTCCATCCTGGCCATCACCTTCACCAACAAGGCTGCCGGAGAGTTGAAAGAGCGGCTGGAGCGGATGCTGGGCCCCGCCGCCAACGACGTGTGGGCCTCCACCTTCCACTCCGCCTGCGTGCGTATCCTGCGGCGGGACATCGACCGACTGGGCTTTACCAGCTCCTTCACCATTTACGACACCGCCGACTCCGAGCGGGTCATCAAGGATATTGTGAAGGACTTCAACCTGGACGACAAGACTTTCTCTGCCCGCACGGTGCTGGGCTACCTGTCCCGTGCCAAGGACGCCATGCTGTCCGGGGCGGACTATCTGGCCCAGTGCGAGAAGGCGGGAGACTTCCGCCTGGTGAAGATGGCCAAGATCTATGTGGAGTATGAGCGGAGGCTGAAGGAAGCCAATGCCCTGGACTTCGACGACATTATCCTGGATACGGTGCGCCTGCTCCAGCGGTTTGAGGAGGTACGGACCTACTACCAGAAGAAATTCCGCTACGTCCTCATTGACGAGTATCAGGATACCAACAATCTGCAGTATCTGTTGGCCTCCACTCTGGCGGGAGGTTATGAGAACATCTGCGTGGTGGGTGACGACGACCAGTCCATCTATCGCTTCCGGGGCGCCACCATTGAGAACATCCTCTCCTTTGAAAGCCAGTATAAGGGTGCCCGGGTGATCCGGCTGGAGCAGAACTACCGCTCCACCAAGAACATTCTGGAGGCTTCCAACGCAGTTATCAAGAACAACGAGGGCCGCAAGGGCAAGGAACTGTGGACTCAGCACGAAGAGGGCGAGAAGATCCAGTGCTATACCGCCATGAATGAGCACGACGAGGCCCAGTATGTGGCGGCTCAGATCCTGGCAGGCTTTTCCGCCGGGCGCAGCTGGAAAGATCACGCGGTGCTCTACCGTATGAATGCCCAGTCCAACCAGATCGAGCAGGCCTTCAAGCGCAACGGTATTCCCTACCGCATCATCGGCGGCATCCGGTTCTTTGACCGTGCCGAGGTTAAGGATATGCTGGCCTACCTGAGCGCCGTGAACAACCCCGGCGACGATCTGCGGCTCTCCCGCATTATCAACAATCCGCCCCGCGGTATCGGCGCCACCACCGTGGACCGGGCGCAGAACATTGCCCAGGCTGAGGGCAGGTCCCTGTGGGAGGTCATCAGCCACGCCAAGGATTGGCCGGAGCTGCAGAAGGCGGCTCCCAAGCTGGGCCAGTTTGTGGAACTGATGGACGATCTGCGGAAACTGTCCCGGGAGCTGCCGCTGCCTGCCTTCTACGAAGAGGTAGTGGCACGCACCGGTTATGCCGTCATGCTGGAGCAGAAAAAGACCATTGAGGATCGCACCCGACTGGAGAACGTGCGGGAGCTGGCCACCTCCATCCAGAATTACCTGGACAATGCGGTGGAGGAGCCCTCTCTGGCAGGCTTCCTGGATGAGATCGCCCTCTATACCGACATTGACAGCCACGACTCCGGCGAGGACTGCGTGGTCATGATGACCATGCACTCCGCCAAGGGCCTGGAGTTCCCGGTGGTCTTTGTGGTAGGCGTGGAAGAGGGTATTTTCCCCGGCATCCGTGCCATCGGTGAGCCAGAGGAGATGGAGGAAGAGCGGCGGCTATGCTATGTGGCTATGACCCGGGCCAAGGAGAAGTTGTATATGACCTGTGCCTCCCAGCGTATGCTCTTCGGCCGCACCAATTCCAACCGTCCCTCCCGCTTTTTGGGGGAGATTCCACCGGAACTGGTGGAGAAGTCCGGCCGCCTGCCCTACGGCGAACGGGGTGAGGGGGAGCGGCCTGCCCGCAAGACCGCGCCAGTGCGCCGCACTTTCGACCACGGCTTCTCCCTGGGCCATACGGCTCCGACAGCTCAGCCCGCTGCGGCGCCTGCGGCAAACCAGGCTGCCCCGTCCGGCGGAGCCTTCCGCATGGGCGATACGGTGCGGCACAAGGCTTTCGGTCAGGGCCTGATCACCAAGGTGACTCCCATGGGCGGCGACGCCCTGGTGGAGATCGCCTTCGACAGCGTGGGTACCAAAAAGCTGATGCTGAAATCTGCCTCCCAGTATATGACCAAGGTATAAGAAAACCGGGCCGCCGGAAGGCGGCCCGGAGAAATGCTACGGCTGAAGCAATTCCGTAAAGCTATAAATGTATTGATGGCACAGCTCCTTCAATTCGCCCTCGTACCGGGCGTAAAAAGGGTCGTACACCCCTACTACGGTCAGCCCCGCGTCCTTGGCGGCAGCGCAGGCGCCGGGAGAGTCCTCGTAGAGGGTACTATCTTCCGGCGTGGCTCCCAGCTCTTTCAGTACATGGACGAAGGTGGCCGGGTCCTTCTTCAGCATACCCAGCTCCTGGACGAAGATAAGGTGGGAGAAGTAGTCCTCCATATTGAGCCGCTTTAGGGCGGCCCGACAGAATTCGGGCACGCAGGCGGTGAGCAATACCATGGTCTGCCCCTGCCGCCGGCACTGGTCCAGAAAGGCCAGAGCTCCCGGTTTGGCGGGGACCTGAGATAGGTAGGCCTCCCGGCCCAGCTGGGTCCACTCGTCCATGATGGCCTGAGGCGTGGTGTCCAGGTGGTAGTAATCGATGGTGAACTGGGCAGCCAGAGGGAAGATGGAGTGGCCCACCGTCTCGCTGTACTCCTGGGTGGGGGTCAGCCCCCGGCGGGTCAGGAAGGTGTTGTCCACCTCCTCCCACACGCCGTTGGAGTCCACCAGGGTGCCGTCAAAGTCAAACAGGATCATACATAAAACCTCCAG
The DNA here is from genome assembly GCF_002159225.1 of Flavonifractor sp. An91. Lineage (NCBI taxonomy): Bacteria > Bacillati > Bacillota > Clostridia > Eubacteriales > Oscillospiraceae > Flavonifractor > Flavonifractor sp. An91. The sequence goes on from NZ_NFHA01000024.1 coordinate 48,254, forward strand.
GGGAATTGAACGGCCTCCTCAGCGTAATCGATGCCGATGCGGGGGCCGGTATGGATGACAGCGGGTGTTTCGCCTGCGTCACAGAGAAACAACTCCTGGCCGCACAGGTCCAGACCGTTTTGGGCACGGGTAAGAGCCAGGGCCTTGCACACCTTGCCCGGTCCATCCAGAAAGTGCTTCTTTTGATAGGAAGTCAGCTCTCCGGGCATTTTGCCGAAGCGGTTGAGGCTCATACGAGCCAACCCATCCACCGGTTCCAGACCCCGCAGCAGGACGGCAGCAGGCTCCCCTTCCGCCTCGGTCACAAAGTTGAGACAGTGGTACATCCCGTAGATCAGGTAGATGTATGCGGTGCCAGGCGGGGCAAAGAGAGTCTCGGTCCGGGCGGTTCGGCGGTAGCCATAGGCGTGGCAGGCCTTGTCGCACCGGCCAATATAGGCCTCGGTTTCTGTAATGCGACCCACCAGCGTTTCCCCGTTCCATATCCGGACCAGGTGTTTTCCAAGCAGATCTCGGGCCACATCCAAGGTGTCCCGGGCAAAAAAGGTCCGATCCAGCGGTTTCATTTGGATGCCCCCCTTTGTTGGGATTACATTTTATTTTACCATAGGTAAAGGAGAGGTACAACCATGAGCCAAACCAATGAAAGCAGTGTCCTGGCCAAGTTCGCCACCCCGCTGATTATCCTCGCTACGATTATTTGGGGTAGTTCCTTTGTAGTGATGAAGAGCAGCGTGGATGTGCTGCCCACCTTCTGGCTGCTGGCCATTCGATTCAGTTTTGCCGCTCTTGTGCTGGCGGTGGTCTTTATCAAACGATGGAAGGTGATGGACCGCCATTACCTGGTCGGCGGCACGGTGATGGGCTTCTGTTTGTTTGTGGCCTACGCCTTCCAGACCTACGGCCTGGAACAGACCACCCCCGGCAAAAACGCCTTCCTTACTGCGGTCTACTGCGTCATTGTCCCCTTCCTGTACTGGATCGTGGCCAAGCGCCGGCCGGACAAGTTCAATGTGATTGCCGCCTTGCTGTGCATCATTGGCATTGGTCTGGTGTCGGTTACCGGCGATAACGCCTCCGCTTTCAATATGGGTGATGTACTTACCCTTATCGGCGGCTTCTTCTTTGCCGCCCATATCGTGGCGGTGTCCAAGTTCTCCGAGGGCCGGGATATCTTCATCCTGACCACCCTCCAGTTTGCCAGCTTTGCCGTGTTTTCCTGGATCGGCGTGCTGGTTACCAGAACTTCGGTGAGCCCCGAGGTGTTCAACGGCGATCTGATCTTTGGCCTTGCCTACCTGGTGATTTTCGCTTCCTGCGGCGCACTGCTTTTCCAGAACATCGGCCAGAAATACACCGCCCCCTCCACCGCGGCGGTCCTCCTGTCCTTGGAAGCTCCCTTCGGCGTAATTTTCTCCATGATCTTTGCCAACGAGCAGCCTACCGCCCTGATGCTGGTGGGCTTTGCCCTGATCTTTGTGGGCGTGATCTGCTCCGAGACCAAGTTCTCTTTCCTGCGGAAGAAATAAGAACCAGATAGAAAGACAGCCCCTGCCCTAGAAGGGCGGGGGCTGTTCTGCATTTTTTGTGACTGTGCATGGAGTCATGTCTTGCGCTGTATGGTTCAGTTTGGTATCATGGATACGGTGATGACCATGTATGTTCAGTCTATTCGCTGCATGGCTGGGATGCCCTATGCGTAAGCTGGCCTGGTTTGCCGCCGCCTTTTCCGGCGCGGTGTTTCTGGCGGTTTATCTGCTGCCGGAAGCCATACTGGTGCCGGCGGGGGCGTGCTGTGGTTTGGCAGCTCTGGCCGGACTGTTCCTTCGGGGCAAAGCCCGTCTGCGGACGCTGCTGATCTGCTTCGGTTTGGCGGCGGGCCTGTGTTGGACGGGAGTATACTGCGCTCTGGTACGGGTACCTGCGCTGCGGCTGAACGGCACAGAGACGACGGTTACGGCTCTGGTTACCGATTGGCCTCAGGAGAACAGCTACAGCACTTCTGTTATGTCGGAGGTCTATGGGGACGATGGAAGTCCGGTCAAGACCTTGCTCTATTTGAATGGGGAAGAGGCCATGGGTTTGCGGCCCGGTGACCGGCTGACAGTGACCGCCTCCTTCCGTATGGCAGACACTATGGCGGGGGAGAGCACCAGCTACTATTATGCCAAAGGGGTACTCCTCATTGGCAGTGGCGGGAAGGACTGGACGGCGGAACGGCCGGAGCAGGTTCCGGTGGGCTGTTGGCCCGCCCTGTTCAGCGGGGCGCTGAAGGACAGCGTGGACCGGGCTTTTCCGGACAGTACCGCGCCTTTGGTCACCGCGTTGCTGACGGGAGACAAAACGGAACTGCCTGAGGCGGTGTACAGCGCCCTGCGCCGGTCCGGACTGGCCCATGTGATCGCTGTCTCCGGCCTCCATGTCTCCTTCCTGGCCGGACTGATTACCACATTGTTGGGCCGCCGCAGGCGGCTGTCGGCAGTGGTGGGTATCTGCCTGCTCTTCTTTTTCAGCGCCGTGGCAGGCAACACCCCCTCAGTCCAGCGGGCGGCGTTGATGCAGGCTTTGCTCCTGATTGCCCCGCTGGTGGACCGGGAGAATGATCCGCCTACCAGCCTCAGTACCGTGCTGATGATACTGCTGGCGGTCAATCCCTATGCCGCCGCCAGCGTGTCCCTCCAGCTGTCCTTTGCCGCCGTGGCCGGTATCTTTCTGTTTACCGGGCCTTTGTGTGAGAAGTGGGAGAGCAGACTGCCCCGCAAGCCCCAGAACTTTTGGCTCAAACTGGGCTGCCGGGTGGCCCGGGTGATTATCGCCACTGTTGCCACCACGTTGGGAGCCATTGTGTTCACCACGCCTCTGATGGCCTTCTATTTTGGCAGCGTAACGCTTATTTCACCTCTTACCAATCTGCTCTCCCTGTGGGCGGTGTCCGATGCCTTCCTGGGTGGGCTGGTGACGGCGCTGGTGGGGCTTGTGCTGCCTGCCGTGGCCACGGTGATGGCCTGGGTGGTCTCTCTGCCGGTGTGGTATCTCCAGTGGCTTACCGCAGCCCTGGCAGGACTGCCCTTTGCCTCGGTGGCCGTCCATTCCATCTATCTGATTCTGTGGATGGCTCTGACTTATGGACTTATTTTTCTGTGGGTGCTTTGGCGAGGTCCAAGAGGGCGGGGGGTGGTGCCATTGTGTCTCAGTACGTCCACCCTGTGTGGCGCCCTGATCCTCCAGGCCGCCGCCCTCACCGGCGGGAGGCTTACTGTGTCGGTGCTGGATGTGGGTCAGGGGCTCAGCGTGGCCCTCTATTCCCGGGGGCAGACCGCGCTGGTTGACTGCGGCGGCTACGATGCGGGAAATACCGCTGCGGATTACTTTCAGTCTCTGGGCCTGAGCCACATCGACCTGGTGATCCTCACCCACTATCACGACGACCACGCATCCGGAATTCCTCAACTGCTGGAGCGGATGGATGTGGGACTGCTGATTCTGCCTGACGTGGAGCCGGACAGTGCCCTGCGGGCAGAGGTGGAGGCTGCCGCCCGAGCCCGTGGAGTGGAGACTCTGTTGGTCACCGACGGGGCCACCGCGGAGCTGGGCGAGTCCAGCCTGAAAATCTATCCGCCCATGGGCAGCGGCGACAGCAACGAGGAGGGGCTGTCGGTGCTGGGCAGCGCGGGGGACTTTGATTTCCTGGTCACCGGGGATATGGATACCACGGTGGAGGGGCGGCTGGTGAAATACGGAGATCTGCCGGATACGGAATTGCTGGTGGCAGGCCATCACGGCTCCAAATACGCCTCGTCGGACGAATTGCTCCAGGCCATACAGCCGGAATGGGCTGTTATATCAGTTGGATACAATACTTACGGTCACCCGGCGGCGGAGACTCTGGCCCGGCTGTCCCAGCACGGATGCCAGATTTACCGCACTGACTGGTCGGGGACCGTTACCATTACTGCGGAATAAGGAGAAGATACCATGCCGCCAAAGGGAAAACCAGATACTGCTGCCTATCAGAAGCTGAAACAGGATCTGAAAAGTGGCACACTGGGTAGCCTCTATGTGTTTCATGGCGAGGAGGCCTATCTGCGTGACTACTATCTGGGACAAATGAAGCAGAAATTGCTGCCTCCGGGAATGGAGGCCTTCAACTACCATGTGATCCAGGGTAAGGAGTTTGATTTGAAGGCTCTGGCCCAGACGGTGGACTGCCTGCCTATGATGAGTCCCCGTACCATGATCGTAGTCAATGATTACGATCTCTTTAAGGGGGACAAGGAGGGGCTCACTGCCATTTTGAAGGATCTGCCCGACTATGTGTGCCTGGTCTTTGTGTATGACCTGATCGAATATAAATCAGACGCCCGTACCAAGCTGGCCGGTGTTATCAAGGAGAAGGGCAGTGTAGTGCCCTTCAACCGGCAGGAGCAGGGGGACCTGGTGGACTGGATCGCCCGGCGTTTCCGGGCCATGGACCATGATATCGGTACTGAGGACGCCAAGTATCTTATCTTCCTGTGTGGAGATCTGATGCACACTCTAATTTCGGAGATCGGCAAGATCGGCGCTTATGCCTCTCACCGGCGGGTTACCCGACAGGATATCGACGCTGTGGCCACGCCCCAGCTTGACGCGGTGGTGTTCCAGATGACCGATGCCATCTCCGCCGGAGACTTTGACAAGGCGGCCTCAGTGCTGGGGGACCTCTATCATATGCAGGAGCCTCCCATTAAGCTGCTGGCGGCCCTGGGCAAGCAGCTGCGGCAGCTCTATACAGCCCGGCTGGCCCTGGAACACAGGAAGGGAAGCCGCTATTTGATGGAGCTGTGGGGACTGCGCTCGGCTTATCCGGCGGAACGGATGATGCAGTCAGCCCGGCGGTTTTCTCTGGGTTGGTGCCGCCGGGCGGTGATCCGCTGTGGTGAGGTTGATCTGGCCATGAAATCCACCGGCGCGGATGGAGAAGAACTGTTGACTGGCCTGCTGATGGAGCTGGCCGTAAAGAAAGGAGCCTGATGATCATGAAAAAGCGTGCGATCTTTGGCGTGGCGCTTGCCGCCGCCGGCGCGGCGGGGTGGTACCTGACCGCCAATCGCAGAAAGAATCAGATGGAGATCATCCGTGAGCAGGTCCGCAAGCTGCTGGCGGTGCGGAGGGACGAACTGCAGGTTCTGCGGAAGGCGGCCCAGGCGGGGGAACTGCCCTCGGAGGGATTGAGTACCCAACCGCTGGATGGCCTGGAGGTGGAGGCGGTTCGCCTGGAGGATGGTGCGCTGACTGTATGTCTCTGCAACGGTGCGGCACGGGCCTGGCTGTCTGATCAGCCGCTGGATCGTCTGAACGTCCATCAGCAGCCTTGGCGGGGCAGTGCCCGGCCCGGTGTTCTGTACACGGAAAACCTGGGTGACGGCTGGCACGTTGGATATGCCTGCCTGCACTGGAGCTGAGTATGCTGCGGATCAAAGAGGCTATTGTGGTAGAGGGGCGTTATGATAAGAATACCCTCTCTCAGATGGTGGATACCATTATTGTGGAGACCTCCGGCTTCGGTGTATTTAAAAACAGTGAGAAACTGGCCCTGTTCCGCCGTTTGGCGGCGGAGCGGGGCCTTATCATCCTCACCGATCCGGATGGGGCTGGTTTTGTCATCCGAAATTTTCTCAAGGGCAGCATTCCGCCGGAACAGGTGAAACACGCCTATGTACCTGATATCTTGGGTAAGGAACGACGGAAGCGTACGCCGGGAAAGGAAGGCAAGCTGGGCGTGGAAGGGATGCGTCCCCAGGTACTGGAACAGGCTCTCCGCCGGGCGGGGGCTACCTTCTTGGAGGAAGATGCTCCGCCGGTGCGGTGTGGACGAGTCATCACCAAGGCGGACCTGATGCTGCTGGGGCTGTCTGGAGGGGCTGGATCAGCCGAGCGCAGACAGACCTTGATGAAGCAGCTGAAGCTGCCGGGACATCTGTCTCCCAATGCCATGCTGGAGGTGCTTAATGCGCTCTTCTCCTATGAGGACTTGGCGGCTGCTGTCCAAAAATCCGGGACGGGAAAAGAAAAAGAAGAAAAGTGAAAAAAAGTGTTGACAAACGGGGGCAGGGGTGGTATTCTAACTGAGCGCCTTGCGAGAGGGCATGAAAATCTGACCAAAACCGGAAGAAACCGAGGGGAACCTGGACAGCCTTGCGGAAAGAGATCAGAAAAAAGTGCTTGACAAACGCGAGTGTGCGTGGTAAACTAAATGAGTTCGCGCCGGAAGGTGTGAACGAGCTTGAAAAAGAACCGAAACAAGCGGTTCGGGGCTAAAAAGCCCTGAAAAA
>NZ_NFHA01000025.1:0-43839 GCF_002159225.1 Flavonifractor sp. An91
ATACCCGCAAAGGCCACCAGCGCTTTCTTGGAATGAAAACGGCGCACATCTCCAATTTCAGCTATGAGTTGGGGGCCGAGTGTGGGGCCAACACCAAACATCCCCATCACTACAGGATACTCCGGCAGAGAAGCTGCCAGAGACTGCATCTCCTGTTTGAGAGCAGCTAACGCGGCGGAAGTTGCCTGGAGTTGGGAAATGGCCTGTTCTACCAAAAGTTTTGCCGTCTTTGTTTTCGGCATGACACCGAAGCGTCCACAGGCGGAGACATAAATGTCCAGCGCCTTATCTTCACTGAAATTGTAGCCGTGCTTTCTGCACCACTTCTGGTACTTGGTGGTAAAGGCTTTCTTAGACAGGCCACAGACACATTCGCAATGCCAGAAAGCAGCTACAAAGTCCACCCACTTTTCGCTGCCATCGGCGCGGGGCGGACTGGTAAACAGGCGGTTTGCATCAGGGAAAGCGGTGTCCAGCAGGGAGATCAAGTTGTTTTTCAGCATGGTCTGTACTTTGGAATACTGTTGGTACTGACGGTAGCAGGTCTTCAGCATGAGCCGGGCATCTTCTTCCGGGATATATCTCGGCAATGTGAGCCAGTGGTCAAGACCGTAGTTGGCCAGCTTTACGGCATCCTTTTTGTCGGTTTTGGCCCGTCTTAAACTGTTGTTTCCGTAGTCATGCACCAGCATTGCATTGACTACCGAGACATAAAGGCCCGCGTCGTGGAGCAGCCAGGCCACCGGAGCATGGTAATTACCCGTGGATTCCATCACCACACGGGTCTCGCCGTCCAGGCTTTTGAGCAGTCCTGCCAGCTCGCTCAGTTCATTGGCGGTGTGACGTACTTCAAAGGGTGAAACCACTACCTCTCCGAAGGGCCGCATGACTGCAATCATGCTCTTACCCTTGGAAACATCGATGCCAACGCAGTTCATTCACATTCCTCCAATACAAAGAATCTGCAACCGGAATCCATCTTTTCTCGCTGCCGATTCAATCTATTGTGTGACACGAACTCTCCGACATCCGGTGGTTCAACCTGCTTAAATCGAACGCTGCAACGAGAGGATGGCTAACAGTCTTTCACACGGACATACAAGCCCAAGGAGTGATTGGTCAGCCAGTTGCTCCTCTCATTGTAGCTTAGGCACGAGATGGAGGGAAAGCCGGACTGGCTGTCCGGCTTTCCTGTCCAAATTTATTGTAATAGGAGTGATCTTATCTACCCGCCTCAACCGCCCCGGATGGGGCCATCGGCGTACAAAGCGGACAATCACCAAAAAATAATGAAAAAAGGAGGACAGCCGGAATCAGGCCCCGGAAACCGGGTGCCGATTGTTCCGGCTTTTGTATGCCTATGAATGACTAAATCAAACTTTTCAAATGATTCCGGCTAACTATAATTTATGGCATTTTTCAATCAGGCTATCACCGTTCTTCAGACCCTCGTTATCGCTCTGGGCGCTGGTCTCGGCATCTGGGGTGTCATCAACCTGCTGGAAGGTTACGGCAACGACAACCCCGGTGCGAATGCTCATGTACGGTAAGGAAGCAAGCAACCGAAAACAAGAGATAGACCGCCAGCACTACACTATTCCGAACCAAAGACCAAAAGATAAGCATTGTGGGAAAATCTAAACTTTTGGATTTTCCTACAATGCCAACTACGGCGGAATCCCTCCCACTCCTTATATCTTTCTGTATACATTGAATTTGTATTTAGTAAAATGCAGACAACACCACGGATCGGCTTTTGGTTGGACAATTCCAACCAAACACCACAGCAGACAGCAGAAAACATTCTGAACGCTAGGAAGCCGGTATGATTGTTACATATAAGGGGAAGAAAAATTTCTTTTAGGTACTTGCTTTCCTAAAACTGATGTGATACAATGATTTAATCCAGAAAAGGAGTAAAAAATATGCGGCAAGGTATTCTTAAATAAAACTATAATCAAATAGTGGGAACAAAGGATTATGATAGCTCCTTTTGTAGGGGCTTAGTTTTTTGTACCCAATTTAAGAATACTTTTGCCTTATCAATTTTGACATATCCCCAAAAACAGCAATCACAAACAGGTGTATGCTGTATATGTGTATGTCCGCAACTTATAATCCCCAGTGGTAAAAGTATTTTACTGCTGGGGATTTTTATGCCCTTTGGGGCTGTAAAGGGAGGACAATCACATGAAAATAATCAATATTGGAATTCTTGCCCATGTAGACGCTGGAAAGACGACCTTGACGGAGAGCCTGCTATATGCCAGCGGAGCCATTTCAGAACCGGGGAGCGTCGAAAAAGGGACAACGAGGACGGACACCATGTTTTTGGAGCGGCAGCGTGGGATTACCATTCAAGCGGCAGTCACTTCCTTCCAGTGGCACAGATGTAAAGTTAACATTGTGGATACGCCCGGCCACATGGATTTTTTGGCGGAGGTGTACCGCTCTTTGGCTGTTTTAGATGGGGCCATCTTGGTGATCTCCGCTAAAGATGGCGTGCAGGCCCAGACCCGTATTCTGTTCCATGCCCTGCGGAAAATGAACATTCCCACCGTTATCTTTATCAACAAGATCGACCAGGCTGGCGTTGATTTGCAGAGCGTGGTTCAGTCTGTTCGGGATAAGCTCTCCGCCGATATTATCATCAAGCAGACGGTGTCGCTGTCCCCGGAAATAGTCCTGGAGGAAAATACCGACATAGAAGCATGGGATGCGGTCATCGAAAATAACGATGAATTATTGGAAAAGTATATCGCAGGAGAACCAATCAGCCGGGAAAAACTTGCGCGGGAGGAACAGCAGCGGGTTCAAGACGCCTCCCTGTTCCCAGTCTATCATGGCAGCGCCAAAAATGGCCTTGGCATTCAACCGTTGATGGATGCGGTGACAGGGCTGTTCCAACCGATTGGGGAACAGGGGGGCGCCGCCCTATGCGGCAGCGTTTTCAAGGTTGAGTACACCGATTGCGGCCAGCGGCGTGTCTATCTACGGTTATACAGCGGAACGCTGCGCCTGCGGGATACGGTGGCCCTGGCCGGGAGAGAAAAGCTGAAAATCACAGAGATGCGTATTCCATCCAAAGGGGAAATTGTTCGGACAGACACCGCTTATCAGGGTGAAATTGTTATCCTTCCCAGCGACAGCGTGAGGTTAAACGATGTATTAGGGGACCAAACCCGGCTCCCTCGTAAAAGGTGGCGCGAGGACCCCCTCCCCATGCTGCGGACGACGATTGCGCCGAAAACGGCAGCGCAAAGAGAACGGCTGCTGGACGCTCTTACGCAACTTGCGGATACTGACCCGCTTTTGCGTTGCGAAGTGGATTCCATCACCCATGAGATCATTCTTTCTTTTTTGGGCCGGGTGCAGTTGGAGGTTGTTTCCGCTTTGCTGTCGGAAAAATACAAGCTTGAAACAGTGGTAAAGGAACCCTCCGTCATTTATATGGAGCGGCCGCTCAAAGCAGCCAGCCACACCATCCATATCGAGGTGCCGCCCAACCCGTTTTGGGCATCCATAGGACTGTCTGTTACACCACTCTCGCTTGGCTCCGGTGTACAATACGAGAGCCGGGTTTCGCTGGGATACTTGAACCAGAGTTTTCAAAACGCTGTCAGGGATGGTATCCGTTACGGGCTGGAGCAGGGCTTGTTCGGCTGGAACGTAACGGACTGTAAGATTTGCTTTGAATACGGGCTTTATTACAGTCCGGTCAGCACGCCGGCGGACTTCCGCTCATTGGCCCCGATTGTATTGGAACAGGCATTGAAGGAATCGGGGACGCAGCTGCTGGAACCTTATCTCTCCTTCATCCTCTATGCGCCCCAGGAATACCTTTCCAGGGCTTATCATGATGCACCGAAATACTGTGCCACCATCGAAACGGCCCAGGTAAAAAAGGATGAAGTTGTCTTTACTGGCGAGATTCCCGCCCGCTGTATACAGGCATACCGTACTGATCTGGCCTTTTACACCAACGGGCGGAGCGTATGCCTTACAGAGCTGAAAGGATATCAGGCCGCTGTCGGTCAGCCGGTCATCCAGCCCCGCCGTCCAAACAGCCGCCTGGACAAGGTGCGCCATATGTTTCAGAAGGTAATGTAAAGATACATAATCGTCAAGACGGCAACAATCAGAAGTTATGGAGGGTAACAATGGAATATAGTAAGGAAGATTTAATGGAAGCAAAAAAGCAAATTTGGGGAGTGGGAGAGAACATGGGAACAGAGGAAAGTAAAAAAATCTGGGAGGAGAACGCACAATTTTGGGATAATGCAATGGGTGACGAATCTAATGAATTTCACAGAGAGGTAGTGCGTCCCAAAGTAACGGAACTTCTATCTCCTAATCCTGCGGATTACATTTTGGATATTGCGTGTGGCAATGGAAATTATTCTTCGTATCTTGCACAAAGAGGCGCTTCGGTTGTCGCTTTTGATTACAGCAAAAAAATGATAGAATTGGCTAAAAGACGGCAATCACAATATGCAAAACAAATTGAATTTTGTGTGGCGGATGCGACCGATAGAAAAAGTATATTAGAATTAAAAAGAAATCGAGCCTTTACGAAAGCAGTTTCTAATATGGCAATTATGGATATTACGGATATTGAACCACTTCTTATGGCTGTTTATGAACTGTTGCAGGAAAGCGGAATTTTTGTCTTTGCAACGCAACACCCTTGTTTTGTCACGTTGACTGAAAAATATATGACACCGCACAGTTACTATGATATAGCGATTGAAGGGCAACCGAAAGAGCAGATTTATTATCATCGTTCCATACAAGATATTTTTAACCTTTGTTTTAGAGCTGGATTTGTCATTGATGGATTTTATGAAGAATGTTTTAAAACCAACAAAGAAATTCCTATGGTAATGATAGTAAGGCTTAAGAAGGTAAAACGTGATAGCTTAAAATAAATTCAAGTTTGTCGGGTAAATAGCAAACCCAGCCGAGCCAGTCAACGGTCAAGATGAACGGCGCATATGCGCAGCCGTTGACAGCCCCGCCCGCCTTTGCTGGTAGGCAATCAAGGGGCGACAGCAAGAAGTGCCACCGCCCCGCACTATTATTCAGAAAGGGGAATTTCCATGACCGACCAGATAGCCTATCAAGAATATATCCAGCGCAGGTACAACGCCTTTTGCAAGACTGTTATCCGCTGTGCCGCCTTGGACAAGATTTTGAAGCTTAAACGGCAATGGGAACGGCAAGTTTCCCTTGACTATCTGATGAACGAGAAGTTTGTCCAGTTTGCCGCGTCGGAGCCGGACGAGGAATACCCATTTACCGTCTGCGGTCAGACCGTCCTGCTCTGCAACGCCGCCCTTGCCGACGCGATCTCTGTTTTGCCGGAGCAGACGCGGGAAGAAATCCTGCGCTATTACTTTCTGCGCCAGCCGCAGCGCGTGATCGGCGCGTGTATTGGCCGGTCACGCAGCACAGCGGGGCGGCATATCCAGCTTGCCTTGCAGCGGCTACGCGAAGAAATGGGGGTGAGCCGGTATGAGTAGACTTCTCCCCTATGAAACAATCCTCAAAGCCCGTGAGGGCGACCCAGAAGCCGTGAACGCTGTCCTGCTCCACTACGCCGGATATATCCGCTATTTCTCAAAAGTGAACGGGCAGGTCAACGCCGAGGTGGAGGACTATGTAAAGCAGCGGTTAATTGACTGTCAATTCAAGTTCCGGCTTGACGAACCACCGGACAAGTCATAAAAACTGAATACCAGCCGCCACCGACGCGGCCAGCGAAAGCAGTAAGTCTTGAAAAAGATTTACTGCTTTTTTTGTTGTCCGGCTCCGCTCCCGGCCATTTTGCCCCCTGCCGGTTGTAGTAGTAAGCGAGGAGGGAATTTTTCTGCCCTGGTGTTTGGCATTTGGAGCATTTACCCGTAGTAGAGGGCAAAGAGAAAGGATTTCTCCAACACCGGGTAGAAACCACTGCGTCCGGTGTCATTTTAGCGAAAGCGGGCAGGAATGCCCTTTACAGGATTAGTAGTAGCAGAAAAAGAGAAACAAACTTTTGTGGTTGCAGTTTTCCAAAAAAGTGGCGGACGGAAGTGAGAGAAAGTTTGCAGTCACGGAGAGCAAGTTTCTACCACGGTGCCAAAATCCGCAATTCTGCAGTTTTGCCCCTCGCGGGAAACTTGTTGGGGAGTGCCTTCCCCAAACCCTGCTCATGCGCCCTTACGGGCGAGAAAGGAGGTCACACCATGCGAAAGAAATACAACACGCCCCACCGCAGCCGCGTTGTGAAAACCCGGCTGTCCGAAGATGAGTATGCCGACTTCACAGCGCGGCTTGCGCCCTATGGTATCAGCCAGTCCGAATTTCTCCGGCAGGCGATACGGCGGGCGACCATACGCCCGGTTGTCCATGTGTCGTCGGTCAATGACGAGTTGCTTTCCGCTGTCGGGAAGCTGACAGCCGAGTACGGCAGGATCGGCGGCAACCTCAATCAGATTGCCCGGTATCTGAACGAATACGGCGTACCCTACAACACCCTTTCCGGCGAGGTACGCGCCGCCATATCCGACCTTGCCGTCCTCAAGTATGAAGTCCTCAAGAAAGTAGGTGACGCGGTTGGCAACACTCAAGCATATCAACTCTAAAAACGCCGACTACGGAGCCGCCGAGCAATATCTTCTCTTTGAGCATGACGAGTTTACCATGAAGCCCGTCCTTGATGAAACCGGCAGGCTTATCCCCCGCGAGGACTACCGGCTGTCCACGCTGAACTGCGACGGGGAGGATTTTGCCGTTGCGTGTATGCGGGCCAATCTCCGCTATCAGAAAAACCAGCGGCGGGAAGATGTGAAAAGCCACCACTACATCATCAGCTTTGACCCGCGGGACGGGCCGGACAACGGCCTGACCGTAGACCGGGCGCAGGCGTTGGGGGAACAATTCTGTAAAGAGCATTTTCCCGGCCACCAGGCCCTTGTCTGCACCCACCCGGACGGGCATAACCACAGCGGCAACATTCATGTGCATATCGTCATAAACAGCCTGCGGATTGAGGAAGTGCCGTTCCTGCCCTACATGGACAGGCCGGCCGATACGAAAGTCGGCTGCAAGCACCGATGTACCGACGCTGCCCTGCGCTACTTCAAATCCGAAGTCATGGAGATGTGCCACCGGGAGGGGCTTTATCAAATCGACCTCTTGAACGGCAGCAAGAACCGCGTCACCGACCGGGAGTATTGGGCGCAGAAAAAGGGACAGGCCGCGCTGGACAAGCAGAACGCCCCCATGATTGCCGATAGTATCACGCCCCGGCAGACCAAGTTTGAAACGAACAAGGAGAAGCTGCGGCAGACCCTACGGAAAGCCCTTGCCACCGCCGCCAGCTTTGACGAGTTTTCCTCTCTGTTGCTGCAGGAGGGTGTGACCGTCAAGGAGAGCCGGGGGCGGCTTTCCTACCTCACGCCGGACAGGACAAAGCCAATTACCGCCCGGAAGCTGGGCGACGATTTTGACCGCGCCGCTGTCTTTGCCGTTTTAGAGCAAAACGCCGCCAGAGCAGCCGAAGCGCCAGCCAGATCCCCCGATCCCCCACGCACCATAAAAGACCGCTTGCAGGTTGCCAGAGCCGAGATAGCCGCCCCGAAACAGGACGGAGTGCAGCGGCTTGTGGACATTGAGCAGAAAATGGCCGAGGGCAAAGGCCGGGGCTATGAACGCTGGGCGAAGATACACAATCTGAAGCAGGCCGCCAAAACGCTGTCCGTCTACCAGCAATACGGCTTTACTTCCCCGGAGCAGTTAGAAGCCGCCGTTGACACCGCCTATCAGAAAATGCGCCAGACCAGCGGCGAACTGAAAGCACTGGAAACGAAGCTGCAAGGGAAAAAGAAGTTGCAGCGGCAGGTGTTGGCCTACGCCCAGACCAAGGCCGCCCGCGACGGGCTGCGGGCACAGAAATCCGAGAAAGCCCGCGCCGCATACCGGCAGGCCCATGAGAGCGATTTTATCATAGCCGACGCAGCAGCCCGGTATTTCAAGGCGCATGGCATTACCAAGCTGCCCGCCCGGAAAGCGTTGCAGGCCGAGATCGAGCAGCTTATCTCCGAGAAAGACGGCCTGTATAACACCTATCACGAACAGAAACAGCGGTTCAAGGAGTTGCAGACCGTCAAGCGGAACATCGACCAGATTTTGCGCCGGGACGAGCCGCACCGCAGAAAGGAGCAGAGCCATGAGCGATAACCTGCCCCACATGGACTACCGCCAGCACCGGCGGGCGCGGCGGCTGGTACATGAGTGCTGTAACTACGATGAGGGGAACTGCCTGCTATTGGACGACGGGGAGCCTTGCGTGTGCGTCCAGAGCATTTCCTTTTCCCTCATGTGCCACTGGTTCCGTGTGGCTGTCCTGCCCCTTGACGGGGAGCTGGCCGCAGCCCTCTTGTGCCGGGGAAGCCGGAAACGGTGTGCCGTCTGCGGGGCGGCCTTTGTCCCCAAATCCAACCGGGGAAAATACTGCCCCGACTGCGCCGGGCGCATGAAGAAAATCAAAGCCGCCGAGAGAAAGCGGAAACAAAGGCAGAGATGTCACGCTTTAGAGCCTTTCAAACCCGCATAAATCAAGGCTTTTTTCGTGGGTGTCAAAGGGTACGCGATACATTTATCCTTTTCCCCCGGAAACGGCGTTTTAATGCGTGACAATACGCCAAAATCAACCCGAACACAGGGAGGTGATCCTATCGCTGATTATATCAGGGCAGACACGCGGCTGCCCGCCTATCTGCCGTATCCCCGTTTCCTGCTGAAAATGGAGATTTCACAGACCGCCAAGCTGCTGTATTCGCTGCTGTTAGACCGTTCCACCCTCTCCCAGAAAAACAAGTGGCTGGACGACGAGGGCAGGATTTATATTATCTATCCCATCGCGGAGATAGCAGAAATACTGGATAAAGGCAGCACCACCATCAAGGGGGCGCTTAATGAACTGGACACGGCGGGGCTGTTGGAACGGGAACGGGGCGGCTTCTCCGCACCGAACCGGCTTTATGTCAAAGTACCGCCAGTGCCACAGGTACAGTTTTCAGACCAACTGATGGCCGGAAGTCCGCCCCTCATAGAGCCGGAAAACCGTCCTACTGATGGTCAGAAAACCGACCTTATGATGGTCGGAAAACCGTCCCCTAACCAAACTACTATAAACAACCTTACAGAGAGCCAAACAAAGGGAGTGAGTGGGGGGCCGTCCGCGCCCTATGGCCGATATGGAAATATTTTTCTGTCACAGACCGAATACGACGAGTTGCAGGCAGAGTACCCTGACAGGCTGGAACGGTTCATCGAGGAAATGAGCCGCTACCTTGCCGCCAACGGGAAAAGCTACCAGAACTATGCCGCCGCCCTGCGGATATGGGCGGGGAACGACAAAAAGGAAGCCCCTAAAAAGGGCATACCAGACTACTCATGCAAGGAGGGCGAGAGTTTATGAAGAATGAAATCAACGCGGTTTTGGAGAATATGACGACCACCATCCCGGAGCCGGAGGACTACACCGGCGAGGACGGTTTACTGTACTGCGGCAAGTGCCGCAAGCCGAAAGAAGCCTATTTTGCGCCGGATAAGGCCGCTATCTTCGGGCGCGACCGCCACCCGGCAGAGTGCGACTGCCAGAGAACCGCCCGCGAGGAACGGGAAGCCGCCGAAAAGCGGCGCAGACACCTTGACACCGTGGAAGAACTGAAACGCCGGGGCTTTACCGACCCCACCATGCGGGACTGGACTTTCGAGAACGACAACGGCAGGAACCCGCAGACCGGGCTTGCCCGCCGGTATGTGGAGCATTGGGAAGATATGCGGACAGACAATATCGGCTGCCTGTTCTGGGGCGGCGTAGGCACCGGCAAAAGCTACCTTGCAGGCTGTATCGCAAACGCCCTCATGGAGAAAGAAATCCCCGTCCGCATGACGAACTTTGCTCTTATCCTCAATGACCTTGCCGCCAGCTTTGAGGGGCGCAACGAGTACATTTCCCGCCTTTGTCGTTATCCGCTGCTGATCCTTGACGACTTCGGCATGGAACGCGGGACGGAATACGGGCTGGAACAGGTGTTCAATGTGATTGACAGCCGTTACCGCAGCGGCAAGCCGCTGATCGTCACGACCAACCTTACGCTGGACGACCTGCACAACCCGGAGGACACCGCCCATTCCCGGATTTATGACCGCCTGCTTTCCATGTGCGTCCCGGTACGCTTTACCGGCGACAACTTCCGGCAGGAAACCGCCAAGCGGAAAATGGAGAGCATGAAGAAACTGATTACCGACTGAAAGGAGTATTGCCTATGGCAGATAACAAGCAGCACGACACCCGCACCACCCGCCGCCCTGACTGTGTGACGGAAATCCGCATGGGCAATTCCGTCCTTGTCGTGTCCGGCTATTTCAAGAAAGACACCACAACCACAGCCGCCGACAAAATGGCGCGGGTACTGGAAGCGGAAGCCGCTGCTACACAGGAGCCGACTTATCCGGCGTGAACCGGGGCATGGAAAAGCGGCCATGCCAGGGAGCATGACCGCTGGAACGAAAATCGGAAGTGCTTTAGCAATTCTTAATCTCATTCTCTATAAAATAATTTGCAATTTCAAAGGCTTTTATTCTTCTCTTTGCCAATGTGATTTGTGATTTATAACGCTCGGAATTATCCTTTGATTCAAATGTTTTTACTGTTTCTCTTAGCTTGTGCAGAGTTGAATCAATTTGCCTTTTGGCCGCGGTTAATTCATCTATTGTATACTTCATGTTTTCTCCTTTAACTTCTGATTTTTTTGTTAAATCAGAGTATACCACGGAGTTATGAACTTTTCTACTGCAAATATGGGACGACAACCCATACCATAAAAATCGGAAAATTGAAAAGCTGTAAAGAAGCAAATTTAACGCTTTTGCCGCTGTACAGCCCCCGCCGTTCCGTGGTACAATGAAACCACGGAATAGTGGGGCTGGCTGTCGGAAACGGAGGATTTTATGTTAAGACAAGCCACCCAAAACCTCATTACCGCCCTTTATCCGAGATTGTCCCACGAGGATGAATTGCAAGGCGAGAGTAATTCCATATCGAACCAAAAAAGGATACTCGAAACCTACGCAAAACAGAACGGCTTTACCAATCTGCGCTGGTACACCGACGACGGTTTTTCCGGCGCGAACTTCCAGCGGCCCGGATTTCAAGCCATGCTTGCGGACATTGAAGCCGGGAAAGTGGGTACGGTCATCGTCAAGGACATGAGCCGGTTAGGGCGAAACTACTTGCAGGTAGGGTTTTACACGGAAATGCTGTTCCCTCAAAAGGGTGTGCGTTTTATCGCTGTCAACGATAATGTGGACAGTGCCAGCGAGGGCATGGACAACGATTTTACCCCGCTGCGAAATCTGTTCAATGAATGGCTGGTGAGAGATACGAGCAAGAAAATCAAGGCAGTGAAAAAGTCAAAAGGCATGAGCGGCAAGCCTGTTACCAGCAAGCCGGTTTACGGCTATGTGATGGACGAGGACGAGAATTTTATTATAGACGAGGAAGCCGCCCCGGTGGTGCAGCAGATTTACCAGCTTTGCCTTGCCGGGAACGGCCCGACCAAGATTGCCCGTATGCTGACGGAGCAGCAAATCCCCACGCCGGGGACGCTGGAATATCAGCGGACAGGCAGCACCCGCCGTTATCACCCAGGCTATGAGTGCAAATGGGCGACCAACACCGTCGTTCATATCCTCGAAAACCGAGAGTACACCGGATGTCTGGTGAACTTCAAAACGGAAAAGCCTTCTTATAAGGTCAAGCACAGCATAGAGAACCCCGTCGAGAAGCAGGCCATTTTCGAGAACCACCATGAGCCGATCATCGACAAGGAAACATGGGAACGGGTGCAGGAGTTACGCAAACAGCGCAAACGCCCGAACCGCTACGATGAAGTGGGGCTGTTCTCCGGGATTTTGTTCTGCGCCGACTGCGGCCATGTGCTGTATCAGCAGCGGTATCAGAACAAAGACCGCAAACAGGACTGCTACATCTGCGGCAGCTACAAGAAGCGCACCCGCAACTGTACGGCGCACTTTATCCGCACCGATCTGTTGACCGCTGGTGTCCTGGCAAATCTCCGGCAAGTGACCGAATACGCAGCCAAGCATGAGAGCCGGTTTGTGAAACTACTTGTCCAGCAGAACGAGATCGGCGGCAAGCGAAAGACCGCCGCAGCCATCAAGCAGCTTGAACAGGCGCAGGAACGCATTTCTGAAATCAGCCGCATTATCAAGCGGCTGTATGAGGACAATGTAAACGGCAAAATCAGCGATGAGCGTTTCATGGAACTGTCGGCTGACTACGAAGCCGAGCAAGCGGAGCTGAAAAAGAGAGCCGCCGCCCTGCAAGCCGAACTGGACAAGTCACAGGCAGCTACCGTCAACGCCGAGAAATTTATGGGCATTGTCCGCAAGCACCTTGCCTTTGAAGAACTGACCCCCACTCTCTTGCGGGAAATGATCGAGAAAATTGTGGTGCATGAGTGCAGCTATGATGAGAACGGCACCCGCAGGCAGGACATTGAGATTTATTACAGCTTTGTCGGCAAGATTGACTTGCCCGAATAACCGCCCGACCTATCCGACACAATGGCCAAGTGTCGGATAGGAACGGCAAAATTTTTTGCACTTCTATTGCTTCTTTATCACACATAAGCAAAGTCTCAGGGCATGAAGCAGCTCATGGCTGGCGCTGGCGTCGCCGTGGTCGGCACTATCGGGCGGATTATGACCTATGGCTGGCAGGGCAACGCCAGCACCTCATGGATGAGTGGGAACCCGGAGGACGCCAGCAAGATCGCGGGATATATCGCTACCCAGCTTCTTGTTTGGGAAACCGTCGTGGGTGAGCGCGACAGCCAGTTTAACCATGTGGACGCCAATGCCCAGGGCAAAAACAACGTGACGGAATATATCAGCGCCGACCATCCCCTATATAGCGAGATTTTCAGCCAGTATTCCGCCATTGAGAGCGCGGTCAAGCGCCACACTATGCTCCCCAGCTTTTTCAGCAGCACCGCAGACGCCGGTGCCTATGAGCTGAAATGGGATGGCCAGCAGTATTCCCTCACTCTCACGGATGAAAACAATGTGCTGGGAGATTACACCTTCTCCAGCAGCACCACCGGCCTGAATTTCTCTGTGGATGGCAACCAGCTCACCATCACTTCTGCCCAGGCCATCAAAGGCTCTGTGACCATTAAGGCGGAAAAAGTGACTGCCCAGCGCAGCGGTGTTGTAGTTTGGACAGACGGCGTTACTGGCGGCGGCAAGCAGGACTTTGCCACCTATGGGGAAACCGTGTCCGATTCTATGGTGGGCTATCTGAACATGGAAGTGAAAACCGGCAATATGAAGCTGATTAAGACTTCCGAGGATGGACAGGTAGCCGGGATCAACTTCACTATCACCGGCGAGGGGTACAGCGCCACCAAGACCACCAATGAGGCGGGCGAGATCGACATCACCGACCTCAACCCCGGCGTTTATACCGTAACCGAGCAGTCCATTGACAAATATGAACCCCAGGAAACCCAGCGCGTGACCATCGTCAGCGGCCAGACCGCTACCGTGAATTTCAACAACAAGCTGAAGCGCGGCAGCCTGGAAGTGACGAAAACCAGCGAGGACGGACTGGTGGAGGGCATGACCTTCCATCTGTATGGCACATCCCTCTCCGGGCAGCCGGTGGATGAGTATGCTGTGACGGACGGAAACGGCGTGGCGCGTTTTGAAAACGTGCTCATCGGCACGGGCTATGTACTGGAGGAGGTGGATACCCCCATCCGTTATGTGGTGCCGGATTCCCAGACAGCCACCATCGAGTGGAACGAAGTTACTCACAAGAGCGTGAATAACGTGCTGAAGAAGTTCCGCGTCACCGTCACCAAGAGCGATGTGGAAACGGGCGCGCCCCAGGGCGACGGTTCTCTGGCCGGCGCTGTGTATGGGCTGTATAAGGGAGACACCCTTATCGACAGCTTCACCACGGATGAGAACGGCCAGTTCACTACCGGATATTACGTCTGCGATTCGGACTGGACAATCCGTGAAATCAGCCCCAGCGAGGGCTACCTGCTGGATTCCACCATCCACAAGGTAGGCGCGGAACCGGAGTTATATGAGATTGAGCTGAACGATACCGCCAACGACGTGACGGAACAGGTCATCAAGGGCGACATCGCCATCATCAAGCATACCGACGACGGGGAAACCCAGATCGAAACCCCGGAATCCGGCGCGGAGTTCCAGGTGTTTTTGAAATCAGCCGGCAGCTATGAAAATGCCAGGGAATCTGAGCGTGATGTCCTCGTCTGCGATGAGAACGGCTTTGCACAGTCGAAGAAGTTGCCCTACCCCAGACGAGGGCGAGGATGTGCCTGCCCGGAGGGTTGCGGAGCTGGCACGGTAAAGGAGGATACGATGACCAACGAAGAATTGAATACCAGGCTCTATGAGAAAATGTTTGCAGAACAGGAGCAGTTCCGGGACTGGCTGCTTTCCCAGCCGGCGGCTGAGATTTTGAACCACGCCTACGAGTACACGATGCGGGAGGACATTCTGATGTCGTTAGAGTACAACGATTTGGAGGACAGCCAGGCCAGGGCGCTGCTGAAATCCGGCAAGCCCCTGAAGCAGATTTTTGAGCGGTGGGAAAATAAAGAAACATCCCACATGGAAAATGTTTGGGATACCGTCCAGGAACAGGCCAGGGCCGCCGAAGCCAAACAGAAAGCCAAAGCGCAGAAAGAAAGGTGATCGCACATTTGCCATTGCGCTGCGGGGCAGGTATACTGCGTTCAGACCGGGCGGATTTATGAGAGCCGGAACAAGGGCCACAGCAACGTGGTTTTTGTGGGCTTCGACAAGGATGGCAAGGCGCGGTTCGGCTGCCTGCGGGGAATCAGTGAAGCCCGGTTCCACGGGGATTTAAGCGGCAGTGATAAGCACTTTTCCTTCGCCCTGCCCGCTTGCGTGGAAAATCCGGCAGTCCATCTGTGCGAGTGCGCCATTGATGTGATGTCCTATGCCACTCTCTGCAAGCTGGACGGGATTGACTGGCGGCGGCACAATCTGCTGTCCCTGGCCGGGGTGTACCAGCCGAAGAAAAAGATGGAGGAAAGCAAGCTGCCGGTGGCCCTCACCCGATTTTGGGATGACCACCCCCATGTGAAAACCGTCTATCTCCATTTGGACAATGACACGGCTGGCCGGCTGGCGGCCAAGGCAATCATGGCTGTCATGCCGGAGGGCTACCGTGTGGAGAACAAACCGCCGCCCCGTGGAAAGGATGTGAATGATTTTCTGTGCCACCGGCTGGGGATTCCCATTCGGGGCAGCCACAGCAAAGAGCCGGAGCGGTGAGTTGCCAGTTTTGCAGCTTCGACAGATTCTCCCTCTTGCAAATTGTTATCATATATGTTAACATTAAAGCAGTGAGGTGAGAGTATGGATGAACTGCGCAAACGGCAGAAAATCATATCCCAGCTTGTGGAGGCCCGTCTGGAGCAGGGCATTTCCCAGGCAGAACTGGCAAGGCGGCTGGGAATCCAGCGTTCCGGCATTAACCGCCTGGAAAGTGGGACACAGAACCCCACGCTTGATATGATCTTAAAAATCGCCTCGGCGCTGGGAAAGGATGTTTCACTGGAACTGAACGACAAGGAGGAGCCTATGAGTAATGTTTACAGTCTCCGCATTTATGATACGGAGCTAATGCGCTTTTCCATGGAAAAGCAGGGCTTGTCCGGCCTTGTGGCTGAAATCTTATACACCAACGAGGAGCAGGCCCATTTGCTGCCTTTGGATATGGAGCGCACCGGCGAGGGCGTCATTCATTGGCTGGAGCGGCGGGTTATCCCCAAAAACCGCGCCTTTGTGGACGAGATTTTGAAAACCCTTGGCCTCAGCCACAACGACACCAAGGGAATCATCGACGTGTGCAAGGGGCTGTCGCTCAACGACAGCTATTGGGTGGTGCCGGAAGGATTTGAGGGGGGATTCTCCCAATACAATCTTTACGAAAATCGCTTTTCCGAGATACTGGCGCTGGTGGCCTATACCGGCGCAGGCGGGAGCAGGCAGGCGTTTACCACATCCCCGGAGCTGACCACAGGCGGTATGCTGCCCAAGGCGTGGCGATATGTGGAGCACGATGGGATTTATCTCTACAAGGGCGGCACGACCGGCGCGTCCAATGCGGGCCGGGAGCCGTACTGCGAGTATTATGCTTCGCAGATTGCGGAAACCATGCGTCTGAACGCCGTGCATTATGACCTGGAGAATTGGAAAGGCATTACCGCCTCTAAGTGCGCCCTGTTTACCAACATCGACACAGCCTATATCCCCATCGGGCGCATTGTCCGAACCGGGGGCATTGCCGCCTGCCTTGCCTACTACGACAAGCTGGGGCCGGAGTTTTCCGAGCAAATCCGCAGTATGCTGGTGTTTGACGCTCTGATTTACAATGAGGACCGCCACTTTGGAAACTTTGGCGTCCTGCGGGATAACCACAGCGGCAACATTATTGCGCCCGCCCCCATTTTTGACAATGGGCTGTCCCTGTTCTGCTATGCCGGTAAGGAAGATTATGCGAATCTGGACGAGTATGCAAAAACCCGTTCTAACCCCTACAACATCTCCTATGAGGAAGTGTGTGCAGAGGTCATGGGGCCAAAGCAGAAAGAGCAGCTTCGCCGCATGATCGGGTTCCGGTTCAAGCGCCACGAAAGCCTGGGCCTGCCGGAAGAACATTTGCAGGCCATTGAGAAGCATTTGGAGAGCCGGGTGCGTAAGCTGCTGGCAATCCCCACCCGTCATCTGAAACAGGAGAAGGCGCGGTAAAAACGAATCTCTTTTTTGGAGAGCGTTCTGAAAATGGACGCTCTTTTTTGCTGCCCATTTTTAGAGAGGAGCGTGAGTGATGAACCATTATGATGTTACCATCGACATTCTGGTGTTCGAGGATGACGCCGCCAGAGCCAACCGGATCGTGGAGAAGTTCAAGCTCACCGTTGTGGATACGGCTTCGATCAAGGAGGATATTGAGAAATCCCGCGAACAGCGCGGCAGCGAACCCGCCGCGCCGGAGCAGGCCATGCCGGAAAAGAGTGTGGACGACCAGCTTTTGGATGAGCTGATGGAAAAGCCCACCCAGAAAGAAAAAGCCCAGCCGGAAAATCCGGCAACGGAGAAGAACGCCCCTTTTGCCCCAGCGGCGGAAAAATCCCCTCCGTCCGAGCCTATCTCCGAGAGCAGCAGCAAGTCCGCAAGGGGTACTTCTGATGGAGCCGAGAAGCCTTCCGTCCGGCAGGAGCTGCGGGACATCCAGGCCCAGCGGAAGAAGGAGGCGGAGGCTGCCAGGGCCGAGGAGCCGGCTGCACCCCAGAAGAAGGCGGCTCAGAAAACAACCCGGCACCAGCCGCCCAAACCCAAAAAGAAGCCCAAATCGAAAGAGAGGTAATCTGTGATGAATAATTTTGACGATCTGTTTGAACAGCAGCCCCAGGCGGAGGCCGCGCCGCAAAAGCAGGAAAGCCAGAAAGAGCGCCCCAAGCGCCAGTGGTGGCAGATCCGGGAGGAAAAACAGCGAAAAGAAGCCTATGCCACCTTGGACCGGATTTTTGGAGAGTTCTCCGAGGGTACGGGCAGTATGGAGGCATATCTGGATGTGCAGAGCCGTTTTCCCTTCCACTCTGCTCGCAATGCACTTCTGATTGGGGATAAATGCCCCGACGCGGTGCGTGTAGGCGGCTACAAGGAGTGGCACGCCCAGGGGATCGAGATTTTGGAGGATGAGAAGCGTTTGCCCATCATCATTCTGGAGCCGGGCAAGGCATACCGGCGTGAGGATGGCAGCGTGGGCCAGAACTTTTACGCCAAGGAAGTCTATGATATTTCCCAGACTACGGCGCGGGATCAGGTTCAGCCCCAGGTGCGCTACGATGACCGTCTGCTCTTAAAGGGCCTGATTGCCAGTTCCCCGGTGCCCATCCGGGCCGTGGAGGAACTGCCACAGGGCCGTGGGGCCATGTTTTCTGCGGAGCAGAACGCCATTCTGGTGAAAAAAGGCATGGACGCGCCGGACATCTTCCGCTGTGTTTCTCTGGAGGTTGCCAACGTGCAGCTTGCCCAAAGTATGGATGGCTATTCCAGGGAAACGGACGGCTACAAAGCTTATGCGGTCAGCTATATGCTCTGCAAGCGGTATGGCGTGGACGCCAAAGAGTATGAGATTTCCAAATTGGACGGCGTATTTCAGGGGCAGGTCCCCAGGGAGGATATTCCTGCGGCCCTCACCGATATGCGGGAAGCTTTCAAATCCCTCAATGGCCGTATGGCCAGGGCTATGGGCCTCACCCGCGACAGCAAGCAAAAAGACCAGGAACGGTAAAGGAGGTATGAGCGATGGAAAGACAGGAAAAAGTCGTCCTCACCCTGGACAGCTATGAGCATGGGATCATGATTCGCGCCCTCAATGAGCTGCGCAACGATATGCTGGAGGAACAGCGCGACCCCGGCCCGGTGGAGGATGTTCTGCTGAAAACCATTGACGCCCCAGCCCAAAAAGACAAGAAAGCGAAGCGCCGGGATGAAGCCAGATAATAAGGCGGGCGGCCCCTGGCTCTATGCCCTGGGGCTGGTCCCGGTGATCTGGTTCGCCCTGCTGATTGCGCCTGCCATTTCCGGGGGACTTTCGGAGATCGTCAGCGCCCTGCCTGCGGCAATGAACCATCCATTCAAAATCGTGTGGTGTGAGGACAGTGTAAAAACTGTCCTCATTTTTATTGCCGCCTATGGGCTGGGCATTGGCATTTATCTTTCTTCCCGGCGCAATTACAGACGAGGTGAAGAACACGGTTCCGCCAAATGGGGCGATCCGCGGGCCGTGAATAAGAAATACCGGGACAAGGACCCGTTCAAAAACCGCATTTTCACCCAGCACGTCCGCATGGGGCTGGATGGCCGGAAGCACCGCCGCAACCTCAACACTTTGGTGGTGGGCGGCAGCGGCGCGGGCAAGAGCCGGTTCTATGCCAAAGTGAACATCTGCCAATGCAATACGTCCCTTTTTATTTTGGACTGTAAGGGGGAGCTGCTTCGTGACTGCGGCGGTCTGCTGGAACGGATGGGCTATGAGATCAAGGTGGTAGACCTTCTGAACATGGAGAAAAGCCACTGCTACAATCCCTTTGCCTATCTGAAATCCGACAACGATGTGCAGAAGATGGTGACGAACCTGTTCAAAGCCACCACCCCGAAAGGGAGCCAGTCTAACGACCCCTTCTGGGACACGGCGGCCAGTATGCTCCTCATGGCGCTGGTGTTTTATCTGTGGTACGAAGCGCCGGAGGACGAGAAGAATTTCCCCATGATTATGGAGATGCTCCCGGCCCGTGATCTGGTTGTTGGTGGAATAGCTGCCGGAATGCCCGGTGCTCTTGCCGTAGGTGTCCAGCCAGAGGGTGCTTTTCCCCAGGTAGTTCTCGGAGATCAGCTTGTGGGTGGACGTTTCATTGCCGCCCAGATACAGAAATTCATCGCAGTTGCCGATGATGGATTCCCATTGCTTTTCAAACAGCGCCTTGAGCTGGGCAATGTTCTGGATGATGATGGAAACGCTGATATTCCGGGAACGCATGGTGGCCAGCAGCTTGTCGAAATCATCGGGCAGAGAAACATTCGCAAACTCGTCCATCAAAAAATGCACTGGTGTGGGCAGGCTGCCGCCGTGTACCCGGTCGGCAGAATAAAAAAGCTCCTGGAAGGTGCTGGCATACAGCAGGCTTACCAAAAAATTGAAGCTGGCGTCGTTGTCCGGGATCAGCGCAAAGAGCGCCACTTTTTTCTCACCCAGGCTGGAAAGGTCCAGTTCATCCGTGGCGGTAAGAGCCGCCACAGAAGAAAGATTGAATTTTTCCAGGCGGGACGCCAAGGTGATTTGGATGGATTTCAGCGTTTTGGCAGAGCCGGAACGGTAATCCTTGTAATACTTCACAGCGATGTGATCCGGGGAGCGCATTTCCAGCCGGTCAAACAGTTCGTCAAGCGGCGATTGGTAGGAATCATCATCCTCCCGCACCTCCCCGGCTCGGAGCTGATGACGCCCGATGAGGTCCGTATGCTGGACAACAACCTGGCTCTGCTTTTTATCCGTGGCGAAGCGCCGCTGATGGATGAAAAGTATGACCTCTTAAAGCACCCCAACATCAAGTACACCACCGATGGCGGTGCAGCGGCCTTTACCCATGGCGGCACTGAAAACGCCGTGGCGGATATGGTCATTGGCCGCCTTACCCCCGGCGACCTTGCCAATATCCAGGAGCCGGAAACCCTTTATGAGCTTCTGTCCGATGAGGACATGGAGAATATCTTTCAATTCAAGGAGGACACCCAAAATGAAATTGATTAAGAAGGAAAACAAGAAGAAAGAAACCCGCAGCCTGCCCATGGGCAGAAAGGGCCGGAGCGCCTTTGCCGTTTATGCGGCTCTGGTGCTCATGCTGTGCTGCTGCACCACCACGGCCTTTGCCGCCAGCGACCCGTTGACGGTTATCAACAACCTCAGTGATTTCATCTTCGGCCTGATCCGCGCCGTGGGTATGATCCTGCTGGGCTTCGGCGTGGTACAGATCGGCTTGTCTCTCAAATCCCACGACCCCAGCCAGCGGGCCAATGGTTTTCTTACCCTGGCCGGCGGCGTTGTGATTACGTTTGCGAAGGAGATTCTGACCCTGATTACCGGCTGATTTGAATAACGGCAGTATGGGGGCAGGTCCATGGCGGCCTGCCCCTTACCGTTGCCGGAAAGGAGGTTGTTGAATGTCCGATAACTGGGTTGTTCAAAATTTGCAAAATGCCCTCGACACCTGGAACAAGTACCTGTCCGAGATTTGGCAGCTCATTACGCAATCGCCGGAACAGTTTAAGGGCGGCTCCATCTGGGGCGTTATTGTCAACATCCACGACGCGGTGCGGGCCATCGGCCTTGCGCTTTTGGTGCTGTTCTTTGTGGTGGGCGTCATGCGCACCTGCGGCAGCTTTGCCGAGGTGAAAAAGCCGGAGCACGCGCTGAAGCTGTTCATCCGGTTCGCCATCGCCAAAGGCGTCGTGACCTATGGATTGGAGCTGATGATGGCCCTCTTTAATATTGTCCAGGGCCTTGTCTCCACCATTATGAACGCGGCGGGCTTTGGTTCGGCCCAACAGACTGTGTTGCCGCAGGAGATCATTGACGCGGTGGAAAGCTGCGGATTTTTCGAGAGTATCCCCCTCTGGGCGGTCACGCTTATCGGCGGGCTGTTTATCACGATATTGTCTTTCATTATGATAATGACCGTCTACGGGCGGTTTTTTAAGCTCTATTTATACACGGCCATCGCGCCGGTGCCCCTGTCCACCTTCGCCGGAGAACCGACCCAAAACGTGGGCAAGAGCTTTATCAAGAGCTATGCTGCCGTGTGTCTGGAAGGGGCCATCATCGTGCTGGCCTGTATCATCTTTTCCCTGTTCGCGGCGGCCCCGCCTGCTATTGACCCCAACGCGGCGGCTGTCACACAGGTATGGAGCTATATCGGGGAGCTGGTCTTTAATATGCTCGTTCTCGTGGGCGCGGTGAAAATGGCCGACCGCGTGGTGCGCGAGATGATGGGCCTGTAAAAAAGGAGGAAAACAAATGCGTTAAGTTCGAGGACAGCAACTACTACTATGCGGCCCTAAAAGATACCATCGAGGAGCTGCAAACCGGGCGGCCCGGCAAGAAGCGCCGGCAGGAGCCGAAACACTTTAGCAAGCGGAAGGAGGCCAAGCATGATTAAGACCATCAAAACCATGTCCAAGCAGGAAAAGGAACGCTATACTGTCCCCCGGAAGGTGCAGGATGTGATCCCCGTCCGCCGTATCTGGCCGGACGGTATTTTTCTGGTGGGAAACAAGTTCTCCAAAACCTATAAATTCAGCGACATCAACTATCTGGTGGCCAGCCGGGAGGATACCCTCACCACCGAAAGTTTGGCGGTGTTCATTCCCTTCAAGGTACAGGAAATCCAGGATAAAGGCGGCATTTACTTTGGAGAGAACGCCATTTCCCACAACCTCATCATGTGCAACAAGGCGAACCTTTTGAACCAGTCGGCCTTCCTGCTGGGCGTACCTGGCGCGGGCAAGTCCTTCAGCGCCAAGGAACTGATCGCGTTCCTTATGCTCCACCCGGATTACGCAAATGACGACATCCTGATCTGTGACCCCGAGGGAGAATTTGGCGCACTCGTCAAAGCTCTGGGTCGGGAAAAAGCGACAGTGGCCCATCTGGTGGCAGGCGGCAAAGACCGCCTCAATGCCATGTATATGGTAGAGGGCTACGGCGAGCAAAACCCCATCGTGTAAAAGAGCCAGTTTGTCATGTCCCTCATCGAGCAGATCGACAAGCGTGGTGTGGGGCCGCAGCACAAATCCATCATTGACCGCTGCACCGCCTTGGTGTACCCGGAGGCGGAGAAGATCGGGCGAGTGGCCACCCTCTGCGACCTGCGGAATAAGCTGCTGGAGCAGCCAGAGGATAAGGCCAGGGAGATCGCCCTTTCCCTGGAGTTGTACACCACCGGCTCCCTGGACATCTTTGGCCGGGAAAGCACAGTGGATTTGAACAAGCCCTATGTGGTGTTCGACATCCACGGCCTGGGCGAGCAGCTAAAGCCTGCCGGTTCCCTGGTCATCACCGATACAATCCTGAACCGCGTCACCCTCAACTGGAAACGGGGCAAGCGTACCCATGTGTTCATCGATGAGTTTCATGTGATGTTTGAAAATGAGCAAAGCGGCATTTTCTTTAATTCCGCATGGAGGCAGTTTAGAAAGCGCGGCGCTTATCCCACAGCCATCACGCAGAATGTGGAGTACCTTTTGGATTCCGTCCAGGCCAGCACCATGCTCTCCAACTCGGAGTTTATTGTCATGTTGAACCAGGCGGCATCCGACCGGGCAAAGCTGGCGAAGCTCTTGAACATTTCCAATGAGCAGATGAGCTACGTCACCAACGCAGACGCGGGCTGCGGCCTCATCCGGTATGGCAGTGCCCTGGTGCCTTTCATCAACCGGTTCCCCCGTGACACCAGGCTCTATGCTTTGATGACCACCAAACCCGGTGAAGGCGTATTCGGCGGCGAGGAGGTGCCGGCATGAACAATATCCGCTTTGCGTCCCCGGAACACCGGGATTTCTTTTTAGATATGATGAGCGAGGCGCGGCGGAACGACTGTTACCACCGGGCCTTTTTCTATGTGATGGGGATTGCCCCAGAAACGCGGGCAAACATCCGCCAGATGTTTGATTTCAAGCAGGATTGCATCGAGCCGGATGGCATGCACGGCGGCTGGCAGACCAGCGGCACTGTCCGGGTGTGCCGCCTTGCTTTCAATCTCTGGAACGGCTACACCGACCCGGAGCACAGCAACGCCTATTCCCCGGAGGATTTGTTCTGCTGCGAGTTTGCACCTTACTTTATGGAGGGCGTGAAAATCCGTTACCCGGAATACTGCCGGGAGCTGCCCCCTGCGAAAAAGCAGGTGGAACCGGCGCGATGATAATTTTGAGAATGGAGGAATGAACCATGGCTGAACCGGCTCTTGCGCTGCGGGATCATCCGCAGATCATAGACCTGATTTCCGTTCTGGAACAGAGCGGGCTTCAAAAGCAAAAGGAAGAAGTGCAGGCCCTGGTGGGCTATATCGACGGTATGGAAGAAAAGCTGTCCCAGATGATGGACGAAATAAAGGAAATGCGCCTGGAGGTGGGCAAGCTCCACGACAAAGGAATCCGCGCCCGGTGCTCCCAGCTTGTTGACACTGTGGAAGGTAAAGTCCGCCAGACCAAAGTGATGGTTTCCACGGCAAAAGAAAACCTCATTTCATCTGCAAAGCAGATGGTGCAGACTTTCCGGGAGAAAGGGCGCTCCGCCCTGTGCCATGCTGCCCAGGCCCTGCGTATCCCCTCGGTTCTTTCCCGGATGGGACGTGGCTTTGCCCATGCAGAAAAAAGCATGGGGCAGCTCGCCGTGAGGCTGGACGCCATGCGGGAAGAATTGCACCAGGCGGGCGGCCACATCAAAAACGCCGGACTTGCCCTTGCGGGAAAGGAACCCCAGGAAAGCAAGGAATTATCTGCGGATAAGGGTGTGCTTGCCAAGCTGCGGGGATTTGTGCTGTCTTGCGGCAAGGCATTTTCGGAAATGGAACGCGATACGGCGCTCACGGTGGAGCGAATCTATGGCGGGCGTTCATCGGTGAAAACCGAGCTGCAGGGGCTGAAATCGGCCCAGGCCGGGCAGCGCCGCCAAGCGGCCAGTAAAGAACAGGCACGATAAGTACAGGAGGGTGAAAATATGAGTGACAAAGTTAAAAACAGACTGATGATTGCGGGGGCGGCCTTTTGTGCCGCCCTGTTCCTTTTCTCCGGGGTTATGCTGGCCCGCGAATACCTGGATCAGAAACAGAGTGCCGAAGCCTTTGACGAGGTGGCCGGGCTGGTCAAGGAAGATGTGGAACTGCCCACGCTGGAGCTTGCCAGCGAGCCGGACCAGGAGCCGAAAGAACTCACGGCCTTTGAGAAATATGCGGATGTGTACGCCCAGAACAGCGACCTGGTGGGCTGGATTTCCATTCCCGGCACCCGGATTGATTACCCCGTCATGCAGACCAAGGATAACCCCAATTTCTATCTGAAGCACGCTTTTGATAAGTCGTACAGCAGCTATGGGGTGCCCTATATGCAGGAAAACTGCGACGTCGGCATTTCCGACAATCTGGTGCTGTATGGCCACCACATGAACAACGGCAGTATGTTCTCCGACCTGTGCAAGTACGAGAGTGAGGATTTCTACCAGGAGCACAAGACCATCCGTTTTGATACTTTGGACAGTTTTGGCGAATATGAGGTGATCGCCGCCTTTAAGACGGTGGCCTATTCGGAGGAAGGGTTCAAGTATTACCACTTCGTCCGGGCCGAGCAGGAAGAAGATTTTGACGAGTTTATCGCCAAGTGCAAGGAACTGGCGCTCTATGATACGGGCGTGACTGCGGAATATGGCGACCAGCTCATCACCCTTTCCACCTGCGAGTATTCCCGGACCAACGGGCGGATGGTGGTTGTGGCCAAGCTGCTGGAGGAATAAGGGCGGCCCCGCCCTGGGAAGGAGGTGAAGCCCATGGGCAAGGGTATTAAGACAAGGAATATCGCAGAAAAAGGCATTAAGGCCATTGACAAAGCGGCGGTTGCTTCTGAACGGATGAAGGAGGCGTATATCCGCACCAGGGATAATGCCGACCACAGCCTGTATGCGGCGGAAAGCTCCCCCGGCGAGTATGCGTCCGACCGTCTTTCTTCCGGGGTGGATAGCGTCACCCATGAAGCGATCCACCAGTTTGATAAACAGGGCCGCAAAGGGATAAAGACCACAAAGGAGAACATTTCCAAGGTCAATGAGAATATCCAGAAGCGGAAAGCCGCAGCCGAACAACCGAAAAAACAAGCCAAGAAGCAGGCGGCGAGGAAAACCCGGCAGACGGCGGACAAGATCTCCGAGCCGGTAAGGACGCTCCGGCAGGAGCGCGGGGCCGTCAAGACCCTGATCGGGGAAAGAAAAGCATTAAAACCGTGGACAGGGGCCGCAAGACCATCAAGCAGGCGTCCGCTACCGCCAAAGGGACGGTAAAAACCGCCAGCAAATCCATCAAGACGGCGGAAAAAACCGCGAAGGCCAGTATCAAGACCACACAGCAGGCGGCCAAAGCCGCCCAGCGGACTGCCCAGGCCACGGCCAGAGCCGCCAGGGCCGCCGCCCACGCGGCCCGCGCTGCGGCAAGGGCGGCGGTTGCGGCTGCAAAGGTTGCGGCCAAGGCTACCATCGCGGCGGTGAAAGCCATCATTGCAGCCACCAAGGCGCTGATCGCCGCCATCGCTGCCGGGGGCTGGATCGCCGTGCTGGTCATTGTCATTATCTGCCTCATCGGGCTTTTGATCGGCTCCTGCTTTGGCATTTTCTTTTCCGGTGAGGACAGCGGTTCGGGCTATACCATGCAGAACGTGGTGCAGGAGATCAACGATGATTACCAGCAGCAGATCGACACCACAAAGGCCAACCTGTCCCATGACGTGCTGGAGATGTCCGGCTCCCGCGCCGTCTGGCCGGAGGTGCTTGCCGTCTATGCCGTCAAGACGACCACCGACCCGGATAACCCCCAGGAGGTGGCCACCATTGACGACAGCAAGAAGGCCATCCTCACGGATATTTTCTGGGAGATGAACCAAATATCTTCCCGCACGGAAACCAGAACGGAAACGGTCATCACGGAAACCGATGACGGCAATGGCAATATCGTGGAGACGGAAACCACCGTCACCCAAACCTATCTGTATATCACCGTCAGCCACAAGACCGCCGAGGAAATGGCGGAGCAGTACGGGTTTGACGAGGAACAGAAAGAGCAGCTTGCCGAGCTTTTGGCCGAGGAAAACCGTAGCCTGTGGAGCGCCGTTCTTTACGGCATTTACACCGAGGACGGGGCCATCGTCTCCGTGGCGCTCTCCCAGGTAGGGAACGTGGGCGGCGAGCCGTACTGGAGCTGGTATGGTTTTTCCAGCCGCGTGGAATGGTGCGCCTGTTTCGTTTCCTGGTGCGCCAACGAGTGCGGCTATATTGATACCGGCGTAATCCCCAAATACGCCGGGTGCGTCAATGGCGTACAGTGGTTCAAGGACAGGGGCCAATGGATGGACGGCTCCGCCGAACCGGCCCCCGGCATGATTATCTTCTTTGACTGGGATGATGAGAACGGGCAGGACGGGCTTTCCGACCATACTGGGATTGTGGAGAAGGTGGAGAACGGGCGCGTTTACACCATTGAAGGCAACTCCGGCGATTCCGTCCGGCAGAACAGTTATCCCGTGGGATATTATGAGGTGCTGGGCTATGGCTGCCCAGATTTTTAACAACCTCAAAAAGAAGAAGCCCAGCCGCGCAGGCGGCTGGGTACATATCTATAACTCAAATAGCTTTTTAGACTGAAATCGGGTAGATACCAGCAACTCAATGTCATATTATTTCGTTTAATTTATGGCGAAGCAAAGAAAGACTATTGACTTTTGCAGACTGCTGTGCTATATTAAAACCGTTGGATTGAAACCAACGGTTTTAAATGATGGAGGCACCCTATGGCAAAGCGTGTAGCAGGAGTAACGGAAAAGCTGATGGAAGCAGCCAAGCAAGAATTTCTAAAAAATGGATATGAGCGAGCCTCCCTACAGACTATTGCGGAAAAGGCCGGCTCCAGCAAAGGAGCAATTTACATTCGCTACCCGGACAAAGAGAGCTTGTATCGTTCCCTTGTACAGCCCGCCATGGATGATTTTTGTGGTATGATACAATCGGCGTTGCAGCAGTTTAACCAGTTGCCTGGAACCGAACAAACCAGTCAAATGTATTCTTTCTCTGATCAATGGTTTTGGGCTTCTGTGGACTATATCTACGATCATTTTGACGAGTTCAAGCTACTTTTGACCAGTGGAGAGAATAATACATATCAGGAATTTCTCCACCGGATTGTGGAGCTGGATAACCAATGCACCATGCGCTATATTCAGGCGTCCAGGAACGACGCAATCTCCAGCGGCCGTCTTACGCCGGAACTGGGCCATCTGCTGTCCAGCGCCTTTTATACCGGAATGTTCGAGGTGGTCATCCATGATATGCCAAAGGATCAGGCGGTTGAGCATATCCAAAGGATGCGGCGTTTCTACATCGCCGGGTGGAGATCTATCTTCTTCGGAGATGGAGGTGAAAACCATTGAACGGGTGGATTGATAGGTATGGCTGGATTCACTGTCCTACCTGCGGCAACAAAACCCGCACGAAAGTAAATCCGGATACTGTTCTCAAACGCTTTCCGCTATTTTGTCCTAAATGCGGAAAAGAACACATCGTGGATGTGCAGGGACAAAACATTATATTATCAGAGCCAGACGCCAAGACGCAGAGCCGATGATTTACAGGATAAATCCTGTGGATTGTCGGCTTTTACTTTTGGTCAGCGGTTAGGTTTCGCTAACTTAAAGGAGGGAATTATATGCAGCGACAAAAAGATTCTGTAAATTTGATGACATTCATTAAACCGCATCAATCAGGCTTTTTGCTCTCTATTATTCTTGCTGTTATCAGCGTCACAAGTGGTATCGTGCCATATTTCGCTGTGGCAAGGATCGTAAATCTGCTGATTGGAGGTGAAACGAATTTTTCTGCTTATTTAACATGGGGAATTGTTGCCCTTATAGCTTATCTGATGAAGTCTGTTTTTCATGGGCTCTCTACCAGATGTTCCCACGAAGCGACATTCCATGTGCTTTCAGAAATACGACAGGTGATTGCGGATAAATTAACGCGTGTTTCTATGGGATATTTGACGGATACACCTTCGGGGCGGCTGAAAACAACAATGGTAGAGCGTGTAGAGCAAATGGAAGTCCCTCTGGCACATATCATCCCGGAAATGACTTCTAACCTGCTTGTCCCCATCGCCATCATTATTTACCTGTTTGTATTGGATTGGAGAATGGCACTGGTGTCCCTGATTACGATACCCATCGGGATGCTCTGTTACATGGCCCAGATGAAGGAATACCCTAAAAAATACGGTGCTGTTGTTCAGGCAAGTAAGTATATGAGTGCCACCACTGTGGAGTACATCAATGGGATTGAGGTCATCAAGGCGTTCAATCAAAGTGCTGCCTCTTATGGAAAGTTTACACAGGCTGTCCGTCAGAGCGTGGATCTTATGCTGGACTGGATGAAATCCACCCAGGGCTATTCTGCTCTGATGATGACGATTTGGCCTGCTGTACTGATTGGTGTATTACCTGTTGGATGCTTGTTCTATATGAACGGCTCTTTGTCTGCTCCGGACTTTATCACCATTGCCATTCTGTCTCTTGGCATTATGGGGCCACTGGTTGCGGCTATCTTTCTGACGGATGATTTTTCTAAAATTGCTACTATCACCGGAGAAATTACTGCCGTATTGTCCGAGCCTGATTTGGAGCGTCCGTCCCAGCGGAAAAATCTCAAAGGATTGGATATTTCGCTGCGGGATGTGACTTTTGCTTATAAGGATACGCAAGTTCTGAACGGCATCACCCTGGACATCAAACAAGGAACCACAACGGCATTGGTAGGGCCTTCCGGCTCTGGTAAATCCACGATTGCGAAACTTATCGCCTCTTATTGGGATGTTGGAGGCGGGCATATCACCATTGGAGGTGTTGACGCAAAAGAACTTCCTCCAGAGCAGGTAATGGATTTGATTGGTTATGTATCCCAGGATAATTATCTGTTCAATTTGTCCGTCCGTGAGAATATCCGCATGGGCAGGCCAGAGGCAACGGATGCTGAAGTCGAGGCGGTGGCAAAAGCTGCGGGCTGTCATGAGTTTATCATGGGTCTGGATCACGGGTATGAAACTGTAGTAGGCGGCGCAGGTGGACACCTCTCCGGTGGAGAGCGCCAGCGGGTCGCTATTGCACGGGCCATGATGAAAAATGCACCCATTGTTATCTTAGACGAGGCAACTTCTTACACAGACCCAGAAAATGAGGCGGTCATTCAGGATGCCATAGGGCGGCTAACTCATGGAAAGACACTCATTGTGATCGCCCATCGCCTGTCCACCATTGCTGGGGCGGAACAAATTGCTGTGGTAGATCACGGAAAGATTTTGGACTCCGGAACGCATGGAGAACTGTTGGATCGGTGTCCGCTATATCAGCAAATGTGGGCGGCTCACACGCAGGCGCGAGACAACGATCAGATGGAAGGAGGTGCGGCGTATGTTTGACGCATATAAACGGTTCTTTCGATTTTCCGGGACAGAGAAAAGTACCTGGTATAAAGGTATGGCCTTTGAACTGCTGCGGAGCATCTTTGAAGCGTTACAATTTGTCGCTCTATTGATCGTGCTACGGGCGTTGGTGGAACAGAATATAACCGGGGCCACCGCATGGACAGCTTTGGGAATTATGGTGGTTAGTGTGGCTGGTGCCGCGCTCTGCTGGTATCTGGCCCACAATAGCGAAGGACACGCTAATTACCGAATGTGCGGAGAAAAGCGTATTCACATCGGTGAACGCATGAAATATATGCCGATGGGTTATTTCAACGCGCAGAGCCTGGGCAGTCTTACTGCGGCAGCAACCTCCACAATGTCCGATTTGGAGAGTATGTCTTTCGCAGTGATTGCCCGGACAGTTGTGGGTATGATTCGTACTGCGGTTTTTTCTCTGGCGATCATGTGCTTCGACTGGAGAATCGGTCTTGTGTTCTTTGTTGGGACGCTGCTGTTCCTTTGGGTCAATTCTCGACTGCTTAAGAAATCCCGTGAGCTTTCCCCAGGACGATTGGCTGCACAGACTAAATTGGTGGATGCTGTGCTGGAATACATCCAGGGTATGAGTGTGGTGCGCGCTTTCCACGGGGATAAAGCGGCAAAACAAACTCTAAACAATACCATCAAAGAAACAGAAAATCAAAACTTCAAATTGGAGCGCAAACGCATCCCCTACAACGTGCTGGAGCAGGTTGTTTTGCGCGTTACTTCTGTATTGGCAATCCTGCTTTCCATCTGGCTTTTCCTGCAAGGGAATATGTCGCTGTTCACCTGTTTGATGATGGTGGTATCTGCGTTCCTGGTATACAGCGAATTGGAATCGGCTGGTGAGATGTTCTTTATGCTACCGATGATTGATGCTTCCATTGACCGGGTAGAGGAAATTGATCGGGCACCCAGGATGGACGAGAGCGGCTCGGTTCAGGTGCCGAAAAGCCATG
The DNA here is from genome assembly GCF_002159225.1 of Flavonifractor sp. An91. Lineage (NCBI taxonomy): Bacteria > Bacillati > Bacillota > Clostridia > Eubacteriales > Oscillospiraceae > Flavonifractor > Flavonifractor sp. An91. The sequence goes on from NZ_NFHA01000025.1 coordinate 30,917, forward strand.
ATATTTCATTTGACCATGTGGATTTCTCCTATGGAGATCGGAAAATCATTGATGATGTGAGCTTCACCATTCCAGAAGGCACGACTACCGCTATTGTGGGGCCCTCCGCTTCCGGCAAAACAACGCTTACCAGCCTTATGGCCCGGTTCTGGGATGTGAAAAAAGGCTCCGTGAAATTGGGCGGCATTGATGTAAAAGACTATTCGCTGGACAGTTTGATGAGCAATTTCAGTATGGTTTTTCAGAATGTGTATTTGTTCAACGACAGTATTGAAAATAACATCAAGTTTGGTAAGCCGGAGGCGAGCCATGAAGAAGTGGTGGCTGCGGCAAAAGCTGCCCGCTGCCATGATTTTATTATGGCGTTGCCTGATGGCTATGACACAGTGATTGGTGAAGGAGGAGCCACAATATCTGGCGGTGAACGTCAGCGGCTTTCCATAGCCAGAGCCATGCTGAAGGATGCTCCCGTTGTCATCTTGGATGAAGCTACCGCAAATGTTGACCCGGAGAATGAGGCGGAGCTTCAAGCGGCCATTGAAGCATTAACCGGAGGCAAGACCATTATTATGATCGCCCATCGCCTGAAAACGGTGCGCCATGCAAACCAGATTTTAGTGGTGGATCACGGAAAGATTGTTCAGCATGGCACCCACGAAGAATTGATAAAGCAGGGCGGGATCTATGGAGATTTTGTCCATTCCCGGAAATCGGCAGAATCGTGGCGCATTACTGATCCGAGAAAAGGCGAGGCCAATGGAAAATGATAGGGAAAAAAGTACTCACTAAAATTGTATTACTTTTGATTGTCTTGTTTGGGGTAACCATTCTGACCTTTGTCTACACAAACCTCTCCCCTGTAGATGCGGCTGAGGCATTGGCTGTGCGTCGTTACAGTCGGCCAACCGCGGAGCAGATTGAATTAGTGCGGGAAGAACTTGGCCTTGACAAACCTATCCTCCAGCAATATGGCTCTTGGTTGTGGAATGCCCTGCACGGTGATTTTGGAAACTCATACAACACGGGACGTTCCATTGTGGAGGAACTGGCGGCATCCATACAGCCAACTTTGATTGTGGCTGTGTTAGCACTTTTGTTTAGTACGGTAATCTGTATTCCCCTTGGAGTTTTATCCGCCAGCAGAAAAGGAGGTTTAGCGGATAAAAGCATCTACCTGTTCGGAATTATTTGTATGTCACTTCCAAATTACTGGATCGGTTTCATGCTTTTACTTGCTTTTGCTGTGTATCTCCCTATTTTCAGCATTATGGGGGCAGACAGTCTGAAAGATTTTGTTCTTCCGGCTCTGGCATTGGCTATCCCTACGTCGGCAGGAACCATTCGGGTATTTCGTTCTTCCCTGTTAGATGGATATAACAGTGATTTTGTATTATATGCAAGGGCACGGGGAGTATCAGAATGGAAAATTGCAAACATGGTAAGCCGTTTTGCGTTACCTCCGTTAATTACCATGCTGGCGCAGAGCTTTGGGTTTATGATTGCAGGCAGTTCTATGGTGGAGAGTGTGTTCTCCATTCCGGGTCTCGGTTCCATGTTGGTGACAGCATTAAACGCCAGGGATACCATAACAATCAACGCGTGTGTATTGCTCACTGCCGTTATCTTTGTCTTGGTCAATTTCCTTGCAGACTGCCTGAACACATTGTTGAATCCTCAAAGCCAGATGGGAGGAAGATCATGATTCGTAAAATTATCCACAGCCCTCAGGCTTTAATTGGACTTGCCATGATGCTGATTGTTTTTCTGGTGATGGTCTTTGCCCCTTTTTTGGCACCTAATGATCCTATGCAACTGAATGTGGCCCATAGTTTTGCTCCGCCAGATACACAATATCCACTTGGGACAGATGAGCCTGGACGATGCGTTTTGTCTCGCTTAATTTACGGAGCCAGGGAATCTTTGAGTATTGCGCTTCCTACTTTGCTGCTATTGGCTATTATCAGTACCGTCATTGCAACCTTATGTGCTTATCTTGGCGGTATTGTGGATCGGGTATTTGAGGTGGTATCCAATATTTTTATGGCATTTCCGCCATTCCTCGTGGCAATTACTTTGGTAGGGCTTTTTGAGTCCAAAGTAACCAGCATCATTCTTTCCATTGTGATTGCTATGTGGGTGTGGAATGCGAGGGTGGTTCGCACCCATGTACTCCGAGAACGGAGTCAACCGTATGTCATCACCTGTAGAATGTCCGGGTGCTCAGAACTGCGCATTGTGTTCCGGCATATCATTCCGAATATTCTGCCACATTTGTTAGTGATATATAGCACAGGATTGTCCTCCATTATCATTATGATCTCCAGCTATGCTTTCTTGGGCTTGGGATTGGAGACCGGCACGGCAGAGTGGGGCGCAATGTTTGTGAACGCCAATAAACTAATGTTTAGCCATCCGGAACTGCTGGTCTATCCAGGTCTGTGCATTTTATTTGCCGCGGCTGGATTCAATTTATTCGGGGAGGCCCTGCGAGACCTCTGTGCTCCAAAGGAGGGATCATGATGCTCACGGTTAGTAATCTTTCCATTTGCACAAAGCGGACAAAAGAAGTCCTTGTACACTCCGTCAGCTTTTCTGTGGGCAACGGGGAAACATTGGGGTTGATTGGGGAGAGCGGAAGCGGAAAAAGTATGACCAGCAAGTGTATTATGAAACTTCTCAATCCCCGATTATTTGACCAAACTGGAAGCATCCAATGGAATGGGCGAGAAATGCTCACGGTGAAAATGAGCGAATTGAGAGACTATCGGGGGAGGCAAATCAGTATGATCCCTCAGAACCCCATGACCGCGTTTGCCCCAATGCTCAAGCTGGGAAAGCAGGTGGAGATGGGATTTTCACTGAAAGGCCAAACAGAGAAGATGGCATTCCGAAAACGATTCGCTGCTGCGCTTGCAGATGTCAATTTGCCTGATGCGAGAAAAATCCTTGGAAGTTATCCTCATGAATTATCTGGAGGCACACTGCAACGCGTTATGATTGCCCTCACCCTTCTTCAACGCCCGAAGTTGATTATTGCGGATGAAATTACCACTGCTGTGGATGCTGCCAGTGAGTATCTGATCCTGAATGAATTAGAGAAATTAAAAAAATCTGGCGTTTCCATGATCGTTGTGACCCATGACTTTGGCGTGGCCGCTAAGATATGTGACCGGGTGGCCGTTATGAAGAATGGGGAAATCATTGAAACCGGAAAAACCAAAGATGTCTTTACAAAACCGCAGCACGAATATACCAGACAACTTGTTCAGGCCAGCGTGCTGTTTCAGGAGGGACTATGCTGAGAGCCGAACATATTACAAAACAATATTCATTACCTGATAGCGGACACACAGTTTTTGACGCCGTGTCAGATGTCTCTTTGGAACTAAAAGATGGATGCGTATCCTCACTTGTGGGGGAAAGCGGAAGTGGAAAAAGCACTTTGGCAAGAGTCTTGTCCTACATTGAGATGCCTGATATTGGAAAAGTGTTTCTTGGTGATTTGGAGGTCACTTCCTGTAAGCGGAAAGAGATTCGTTCTGTTCGAGGTAAGGTACAACTGGTAATGCAGAACGCCCTGGGTTCGTTGGATCCCCATCAAAGCGTTGCCGCCATTCTGGAGGAACCTCTACAACTCCTGTTTCATATGAAAGCCCAGGATAGGAGGTGTCGATGCCTGGAACTCATGGATATGGTCAGGTTGGAACGCTCCACCCTTTCTCATCGGCCTAACGAGCTTTCCGGCGGTCAACAGAAAAGATTGTGTATTGCACGGGCTCTGGCAACCCGTCCTCAATATATTATTTTTGATGAATCTTTCAATGGATTGGATGTCACTTTGAAGAAAGAAATCCTGGGTTTTTTGAAAGAACTCCATAAGGAACTTCAGATTGGATTTCTCATCATCACCCATGACCTTGACACCGCAATGTATATGGAGGGTGCCATTCATGTGATGCGCAGAGGAAAAATTATTGAAACAGTGGAACAGCCACATCATTTTTCTGATTTTCAAGAACCCTATTCACAAATGCTTGTCAAGGCCGTCCGTTCCAAGCGACTGGCCTTACAATAAAAAATCAAAAAGGAGTGTTGTAAAATGAAAAAACTCTTATCGTTGCTGTTGGTCGGTGTTATGAGCGTCATGCTTCTTGCCGGTTGTGGTACTACCGGTGGCGGACAGGATAATCCTGCTTCCGGTTCCGATGAAACAGAGAAGTCCATCTCTATTGCGCAGAGCGCCAATTTTTCTATGGGCTTTGCCCCCGGCGTTCAGTCCTATGAGACTACATATTACATGAACAACTTTTGCGAGAGCTTGGTGGAATACCGTGACGGGGAATATCAGCCCTGCCTTGCCACCGACTGGACTGTTTCAGAGGATGGCCTCACTTATACTTTCTATTTACGAGAAGATGTGCAGTTTAATGATGGAACTGCTTTTAACGCCGAGGCTGTCAAGCTCTACTTTGACAATATGAAGTCAGTCATTGGAACCAGTGCAAACTATGGACAACTGGATATGCTAACTACAGAAATTACTGTAGATGATGAGTATACCGTTTCTTTCCATTTGAGCCGCCCATACTACAACGTTTTGAATGACCTTGCTATGGTGATGCCTCGCGGTATTCTCTCTGCCGCTGCTTTTAATGATGATGGCTCTCTCAATACGGAGTATCTGATGACCCATACTCCCGGCACCGGCCCCTATATGTTCGAAAGTGTGAATGAAACTGCCACGGAATACACATTTGTGAAAAATCCGAATTATTGGGGCGAAGAACCGGATGTAGATCGTTTTACTGTAAAAGTCATCCCTGAGTCCAAGGTCGCCGCTATGAGATCTGGAGAAGTAGATTTTATTATTGGCTCCGACACACTGGATGCGAACTCCTATCAGGAACTTTCGCAAACAGAGGGGATCACGGGAATTATATCTGATTTCAACTTTGTGACTGAGTTTATCGCCCTCAATGATGAGATTGCTCCTTTAGATGACCAAAATGTTCGCACGGCCATCCAAATGGCGATCGATAAAGAATCCATCGCACAGAATATTTATGCCGGTCTGCGAACTGCGGCTAATTCGGTAATGCCAGCAGATATGCCTTATTGTGATGCAACTGTGACAACCCCGGATTACGATATGGCAGGTGCAATCGCCCTTCTGGAGGACTCTGGCTGGGTAGACTCCGATGGCGACGGAATCCGCGAAAAGGATGGTAAGGTTTTGTCCTTTACCATTACATATCCATCCACGGGTGTGTACGACAATGTGGTTCTCTTTTTCCAAAGTGCTATGGAAGAACTGGGTATTGAGATTAAAACTAACCCCATTGATCTAATGGCGTTCATGCAGCAGGTCTTTATGGAGGATAATTATGAGATGACAGCTTACATGAGTTATTGGTTCCCTTATGACCCCTATACTTTTGTAGCCAATATGTATCCGTCCACCGATTATTCAGACCCCAGCGGTATTTACTCCACCGATCCTCAGGTTGCCAAGGCGCTGGCCTCTATGAGTGATGAAGAAGCCAAAGCGTTGATTGCTGGACTGTATAATACAGACGATCCAGCAGTTGTCCAAGAAATCTTTACAGAGGCTTTAAACTCCGCCAATGAAAGCAGCGTGATTATTCCGCTCAACTATCGAAATGAATACGCTGTATTCAATAGCGATGTGATTGAGTCCTATACCTTTAATAGCATTCCCAACCATGTAGATGTTGCGGCAATTCACCTTAAATAAATATCATGTTTTTTAAGTTCCACCTGTCTCATACCATTGTTCCTGCATATAACGAATGACTGTTTTTTGGCATATCGGATGATGTAAATGAGGATACAATATTGTGATGGATAGGCAGGAATCTTTGAAATTGGCATAATGATTCAAAAAGGAGGTGCGCCATTGGCCTTGACATCATCTATGGAGGATTATCTTGAAGCTGTGCTTATCCTTCATCAAAAGCGCGGTAGCGTTCGGGGTGTTGATATAGCTGTACATTTAGGGGTTACAAAGCCTTCTGTAAGCCGGGCTGTCAAGGAATTGTCCAAATTCGGGCATATTATCAAAAATACCGATGGCACACTCTCCCTCACAGATTCAGGCTTGCAAATCGCTACACAGATTTATGAGAAACACCAATTTTTCACAAGGCAGCTCATCGAAGCTGGTGTCCCCAAGGATATTGCGGCGCAGGACGCTTGCAGGCTGGAACACGTCATCAGTGAACAAAGCTTTCAGAAGTTAAAAGAAGCGGCCTTCTCAGGCAGCCGGGAGGTGATACCATCGGACGAGTCGTGATTATGGAACTGGAGGATAAGGACGAAAGGACATTTGAAGATTTTCTTGCCTTTTTACAGCTTCATCCGGAATTGAAAACATGGGAAATCGGCCCGGAGCCGATCCTGTCCCTTCCCGGCCTGCAAATCTACCCAGACCGCCGAAAAATCTATCACGGCCAGCAGGAAATTGAGCTGAATACCAAGGAGTTTGCCCTGCTCTGCCTGTTAGTGACCAATAAAGGGCGGGTACTTACTTATGGGCAGATGTATGAAAAAGTCTGGAAGGAAGAACCCTTTGGCAACGAACATATCGCGGTGGGCAGCCATGTCCGCAGTATGCGGCAGAAACTATATGCCGTATATCCCAAACCGCCGTTTGTGATTTCCTGTATCCGGGATATAGGGTATTGCTTCGAGGTTCATTCTTAGTATAAGGCAGCAGTCTAACGGTTTAGGCTGCTGCTTTTTCCTGTCTGTTTTCACTCCAACTCGCCAAAACCTTGCAAATGTCGATTTTTTATGAGATTTTCCCGCCGCATATTGTCTGAACTTGCGACCGAATTGTGTTCCATTTGCGTTTCTTGCTCATTTTATTTGCATTTCACCTATTATACTACCCCTATTAACATTTTAGTTTGGGGAAAGGTGGTGATCTCTGTCAGCTTGTCCCCATAAGGGGATAGCATGGAGCCAAAAAGAAAGGAACCTGGCGGTTGTCCGCCAACTGACGAACAAAAAATATTTTCCGTACATACCGCACTCCTCAAGGGGATTGCGGTATTTTTTGTTCGACAGGCTTTTTCTTTTTCCCTGGGCCTTACCCATCATCCGGCAAAAGACAACAGCTAAGCGCGTGCGCCAGAAGGTGTACGCGCTTTTTCTATGTCGGGAAATGCAGATTCCTGTTATTTCCCGTTAGGACAAGCCAGCCCCATTGCAGGGGGCCGCCGTCCGTCTGGATTTCTTCCCGAAATTCAGACGAAACGGAGGTACACAGCGTGGACGCTGGTAAAAAGAAAATATGGGTTCGCGGCCAATTTGTCGAGGTTACGGACGAAGTATATACCGCTTATATGCGGGGCGACCGGAAAATGCGCTACTTTGAGGCAGATCTGAAAAGCGAGCGCCCGGTTTACGGCAGCAACGGCGAAATCAAGCAGGTTCTCCCCAGCCGGGAGGATTCCCTGGACAGGCTCATGGAAGAAAATGCCCGCCAGTTTGCCGCTGCTGCGGAGAGCGTGGAGGATGTAGTGATCCGAAAACTTGCGGTGGACAAGCTACATACCGCGCTTATGCAGCTTACCAGAGAAGAACGGGATTTCATCTCTGTCCTGTTCTTTGACGAAAAAACAGAGAGCGAAGTGGCAAAGGCCCTGGGCATTTCTCAACAGGCCGTCCACAAGCGGAAAAACCGGATACTCAAAAAGCTGAAAAACTTTTTTGAGTAAATAGGGTTGTTAGACCTCTCACTCAACGGCAAATAGAGTGAGAGGTCTTTTTTATCTCTCCCGGAACTTTGAAAACTGCATACCCATTCATCAGGCACATTCCCGCTGCTTTGGCGAAAGCCAAAGCCCAGGCGGCTGCTGCGCGGCGATCTGCCGGAAGAAAACAACGAGACACCACCGAAAAAGAAAATGCAGGTCTTTGGTTTGTTCTTCCCGGCAAGGAGCGAGAAACAGCAGGCTGTCAGTACCGGATGGCTCCCGGTACGGCCATGACCGGCAGCGGGGACAATGATACTCCCGTCCAGCCTAACGTCCGAGCGTTGAAGCGGCTCTATTTTGCCGTGATCCGTCGCAGGCAATGGGGGCGGTTGCGTGAGAACCACGCGAGGGGTGAGATTCCCCGTGGAGCTGGCAAGCCGCCAGCCGTTTGATGACTTCCCACCCGGTGCTTCGGGGCGTCGAGGACAAATAGGAGCACCTTTGAAATACTGGCCGTACAGCAGGACGGGCCAATGAAAACAGGAGAATGGTTTTATCTCTCCCCGGCCTTCATTCTGTTCTGCTGTGCGGCCTCTACATAGGCGGCCCATGCCGCCTAATTTTTCAAAGGGAGGTCATAAGACATGAACAGGACATATCTGCGCGGCGATATGTACTATGCCGATCTGGGCCGGGGAATCGGCTCCGAGCAGGAAGGTTATCGCCCCGTCCTTATTCTTCAGAACAACACGGGGAACAAATACAGCCCCACCGTCATTGTGGCGGCCATTTCCAGCAAAGTGGACGCCAAGGCCAAGCTGCCCACCCACTATCTTCTCCAGGCGGAAAACGGGCTGGAACTGCCTTCTCTCGTTCTTTTGGAACAGCTCCGCACCATTGACAAGAAACGGCTGGGCGCGTACATCGGACATCTGGAGGAAAAGCATATCCGCAAAATCAATCACGCGCTGGCGGTCAGCGTTGGGCTGATTGAGGAAGTTCCCGAAAACTTAATCATGTGCCTTTGCCCGGCCTGTGCCAATAACTTCTACGGCACAGGCTCTTATTATTTGCGCAGGGTCCACCCTGACCGGGTGGAAAAGGACATCTGCACCTACTGCGGCCAGCGGCCCGGCTTTGACTATGAAGTGGTAAAAAAGAAGGAAAGGAAGTGAAGATTGAATATGGAAAAGCTGATTACTCGTAAGGAGGCGGCAAGACTGTTGGGAATCAGCCTTGCCACCTTGGATGAAGCCAGAAACAGCGGTTTGATTTCCTATATTCAATATGTACCGAATGGGTGCGTATATTTCACTTCTGCCTACCTTCAGGAATATGTTGCTAAATGCACCTATCGGGCAAAACCTGTGGAAAAGAAAGCAACCTACCGAAATGTGCGAGGAAACAAATCGCACCTTTGAGCAAATCGTGCGGTTTTGGTAAAACAAAGATACAACACTGATTGCATTTGGAGGTAGAAAAATGGCAGCAAAAAGAAAACGAATTCCCAGGTACAGCAAAGTCCAGATAAATGGGCATGAGTATTACAAAACAGATATTGAGGACGCAGATGGCAAACGGGTGATTCTTTACGGAAAAACCCGCGAGGAAGTTTACGACAAGGAAATGGCGGCTCTTGAGCAAATCGACAACGCCATATTCCGGCGTAAATCCCCCACGGTCGCCGAGTATTGTGAAAAGTGGCTTCTGATGCAGTCCGTCCATATCCGTGCCACCACATTGATTGATTATACATCCAAGGTGCGGCGGCATATTATCAAGGAGCTGGGTGAGAAACGAATGGCCGATGTAACCCTGGATGACATCCAGGTTGCCCTTGTGCCAGTCTCTAAAAAGTCGGCTTCAGTATATAAGTCCGTGGTAATCCTCTACAAGTCTATTTTCCGGGCGGCCAAGGAGAGCCATGTGATTGATACAAATCCGACGATATACCTTGAGGCAAAAGGCGGAGGCGTTCCGCAGGAGGAGCGGCAGGCTTTGACGGATGAACAGGTAGAACGGCTTTTGGACGCCATTCGCGGGTTGCCGCCCTATGTATTTGTGATGATTGGTCTGTATGCCGGACTGCGGCGGGAAGAAATCCTTGCGCTGCAATGGGATTCAGTATATCTGGATACAGAAGCGCCGTATCTGACGGTCCGGCGTGCGTGGCACACGGAACATAACAGGCCGGTTATTCTCACAGAGCTAAAAACAAAGGCTGCGGAGCGGAATATTCCTCTCCCGGATCGTTTGGCAGAGTGCTTGAAAGAGGCAAAGAAAAAATCGACATCAGACTATGTAATTGCCAACCAGGATGGAGAGCCGTTGTCTTATACGCAGTTTAAGCGGCTTTGGCAGTATATCGTGACACGGACAGCAAAACCGAGGATAGCTCGCAAACTTGTGGACGGGAAATATGTGAAGTATATGCTTTACCCGAAGCTGGGTGAAAAAGCACGGAACAATGGTCATGTGGTATATAGCTTGGATTTTGAGGTTACGCCACACATGCTTCGTCATACCTACATCACAAATTTGATTCATGCTTCGGTAGACCCGAAAACAGTTCAATACTTGGCTGGCCATGAGAGCAGTAAGATCACGATGGACATTTATGCGAAGGTAAAGTACAACAAACCGGAGCAACTGGCAGGAGTTTTAAGCGGAGCCTTTGCAGAATGGGATGGCGGTGAATACGAAGCGGCACAATCATAATCAGACAGAAAACGCACAAAGGGCGGGGAGTGTTCCCCGTCCTTTGCGTTTTCCAGAATCGCACCTTTGATAGAGCCATGGTTTTTCAGTATAAAGAAGGTATCGGCGCTGAAATACATATTAAATAGAAAGGAACTGAAATCATGGCGAAAAAACAAGAAAATGTTCCCCGGTATGGCACTACCATGCGGAGGGGTATTCAATATTACAGGACTCGGATCACCGATGCCGATGGAAAGAGAGTGGACTTGTATGCTGAAACCTGCGAGGAACTCCAGCTAAAGGAGATGGAGGCCCGACGCCAGGTAGAGGAGGCGGTTTTCCGCAGAAAACATCCAACGGTGGCAGAGTATTGCGAGAAGTGGCTGCTCATGCAGTCGGCAAAGGTATCTTCCGGCACGTTGAGAGGATATACCCAGACCATGAACAACTATATTGTCAAACCTTTAGGCGATATGTATCTTGAGGATGTGACTGCAGACGATATTCGGCTTGCGATGATTCCATTGGCTTCAAAATCTGCTGGATTGTATAGTAAGGTAAATATGCTCCTGAAATGTGTCTTTTATTCGGCAGAGCGAAGCCAGTTACTTGAATATAATCCCTGTGAGGGACTCTCGGCCAAAGGGGGAAAACCGGGGAAAAAGATAAATGCCTTGGCGGATGAGCAAGTGAAGCTGCTTTTAGATACTGTCCGAGGACTTCCACCCTATACCTTTATAATGATCGCTTTATATTCCGGTCTGCGGCGCGAAGAAATTTTGGGACTGCAATGGGACTGCGTATTTCTGGATGTTCCTACGCCGTACATCTCTGTACGGAGAGCATGGCGCTCAGAAAATAACAGGCCGGTGATTTCCACAACGCTGAAAACGAAGGCGGCTCGGAGAGATATTCCGATCCCAAAGTGTTTGACAGACTGCCTGCGGGAAGTGAAAGAGAAAACCGAATCGGAATATGTGGTTGCTGACAGAAATGGAAATCCTCTTTCATCTTCGCAGTTTCAGCGGGTATGGAAATATGTAACCGTTCGCTCTACGAAACCCCATAACTATTATAAGTATGTAAATGGCCAGTGCGTGAAGTGTACGGTAACGCCTACCCCTGGCAGTCATCAGAAAAATAACCCGAAGTTAATGTATGCCATTGACTTTGATGTAACCCCACATCAACTTCGTCACACCTATATTACTAACCTGCTGTATGCAGGCATTGACCCAAAAACTGTTCAATATCTTGCCGGGCATGAAAACAGTAAGACGACTATGGACATTTACGCGCAGGTGAAGTATAATAAACCGGAGCAACTTCTGAGTGTTGTAAATGCTGCATTTGCTCCATCTGTTGGTGTCTAAAATGCCCCCATTTTTATGATTAAATACTGGGGCAACATTTGAGGGCAGAGGCCAAAAAGCCCATAAAATCAAGGAAAACCGGCGCTAAACTGTACGCCAGTACGGCCTCAAGGCAGCCCGTCGCGCTCCGCAGTTCAGCAAGCGCTGATTTTATTGCAGAGAGTGAATTGTCAAACTAAATGCAACAGGAATTGAGTTCGAAGTCCCATAATTCCTGGGCAGAATGGAAATTCAAAACTTTGCGAGGCCTGGCGTTAATTAACGCCAGGTTTCGTTTTAGCGTGGCAGGAGCGACCCTGGATAGATTCCTGCCTTTCGGATAGAACTCCCGGAGCAGGCCGTTCAGATTCTCGTTAGTGCCTTTCTGCCAAGCACAATAGGGGTCGGCAAAATAGACATCGCAGTGCAGCCGTTCTTCGATTCTGCGCCAGTTAGCAAATTCCGTGCCCCGGTCGCAAGTAATTGTCTTGACCAACTGTGGCGGGAAAGCGGAAAGTACAGAGACGATCGCGTTCTCCATGGTCTCAGCCCTTCGGTCCGGAATCTTAACTGCAATGTAAAAACGCGTCTTACGTTCCGCCAGTGTGGCGAAGCAGGCCTTGCTCTTGCCCTGGCCGCTTACAACCGTATCTGCTTCCCAGTGGCCGGCCTCTTTCCGGCTGTACACAGATTTGTCCCGCTTGCGGATCGACTTGCCCTTACTGTATTTTCCACGTGTTTCCTTGCTCCCATGGCTTTTCCCCTTGCGCCGCAGCACTTTCAAGTTCCCGTTCACCAGGTATTTCTCATAGATCCAACGGTAGATTGTCCGCCAACTGGGCATTTTCAGTTCGCATGGTGTGCAGGCGATCTGTTCCGGTGACCATGTCGCTTTCAATTTCTCATTGATGTAGTTAATCACTTCCTGTGAATGGAACATCCCTCGATGGCAATAGGAGCGCCGCAGCAGATACTTCTTTTGTGCTGTATGAGGATAGTAAGTGGGAATGTCATACATATGTGTACAGTTTCGTCGTATCTCCCGCGAAATCGTGCTCACGTTCCTTCCTACCAGCCGTGCGATCTCTCGGTAGCTCAGCCCATCCACATAATATTTCCGTATACAACTGCGTTCTTCTATGCTAAGATG
>NZ_NFHA01000026.1:0-42639 GCF_002159225.1 Flavonifractor sp. An91
CAATGGATGAGCCGGTCTACCAGTTCATGAACAAGAAACGCTCTGAGGGCAAGCCATACCGTGTCTACATGATGGCATCCGCCAACAAGTTCCTGCGCATCTACTACGCCTCTGTGAAAACCTATTTGGATTCTCTGGAGCACAACTAATTTTCGTGTCATACCATCTGGCTGGCCGCCGTTTTAATTTTGAGATGCTCAGCGGCTTGATTTTGTATTGCATTTTTTCGCCTCCCTAAAAATCTGAAATTTCTACTTGACTTTTATTAGCAGGTCTTTCACAGCGGAACAGATTTACACGCCCTCTGCGTCTACTTCATACACATCGTAGACCTCGTTGGGCTTGAGCTTGAGCCGGGTGGACAGGAACGCCTCGATGTCAAAGGCGTTCTTGGGGTCCGCGTCGGCGGTGTACGGGTAATTGGGGTGCTTGGTGATGTCGTACTTGTCCGAGAGGAAAGGCCGCACACCGCGCAGCTGGAGGATACACTTGCCGCCGTCCATGACGGCCAGTTCATCCTGGCTCATAAGCTCTTTGCCATAATGTCAAGTGATGAATTCAAAATACATAAAAAACAACCCCTTCTCTTAGCCGAGAAGGAGTTGTTACGACTGAATTGATAAATACATATGTAGAATCATTATTGCGCGTACCGCGTACATAGAAATAGTGTCAAAGTTGAAACAAAAACCATATATAGTTGAATTTAACCACAGTGAACTCATAAATTTTTGCGTTTATTAACTTCCAACAACTCATATGGCAATGCAATAATTTATTCGCCACTATCATGCCCGACGAGTTTCATTTTCATCCGTTAACCTTTGTTGGTTACATATTAATTCGCATTTTTTAACCAATTGTTGCAATCGATCTTTTGCAGATGACAGCTTTGTTTGAGCATCGAGTGTGCCCATGAATGATATAGTTTTCGCCGTAAATTCGCGTGTGTCCTCACGCTTGATTTCCTTGTAGCAATCTTTTATTAGATCTTGATATTCTCCGATAATTATATATGTCTCTTTGATTGTTTCAGATATCTCACAGAAATTTTTGCGCTTATCCGAATCTTTACAAATGTAAGGAAAAGTACAAGAAAGGATTTTTTCTCGATAATTTTTCCAGTCCGATGTAAAGATATTCAAATAATTTTCTAAAACATTATTTTTATCTATAAGTAATGAAAGAAATTCTGTCGTCGAACGGCCTGTCCTATTTATTAAAATAATGTACAACTCATTGGCCGTATCTTTGATGTTCCTAGCGGAATCGCTCACTATCGAAATCCCTAGTTTCCCTTCGTTTATATAATCAGACGCAAATCTCTCTTTTGCGATTTTATAGGCAAATAATCCGCCAACCAACGCCCCGATTACTGTAGAAATAGCAGGAAACAGCAATTCTGTGAACAGAAAACTTTGCATTTAAGCCCTTCCTTTCATTGTATAACTGCAGCATAAAAGTCCTTAACAGTTTTTATATTTTTCAACATAGTTAAATCGATATCAATTTTATAAATTTTCTCTATTTCACAAATTAAAATCATCATGTCCAAGGAAGAAAGGCCCAAATCCGTTAGGAGTGTTTCATCTGTTACGCTATTCCTATAATCGGGTATGAATCGTTCAATTACTTTAATTAAGTCCTTCAGTTCCATACATTTCTCTTCACCTTTCCAGTATTAGTTTTTGGTAACGGCTTTTGTGTAAATTCAATGCTAAAAAAAGGCTGATAGGTTGGGATGCTCAGAATATATTTTTTTATCTCTTCCTGTCTCGCTATCTCTGGAACATAAACTAAGGAGCATAGTCGTAATCCGCTGCTTGTCTTCCTTGCAAAAACTATGACCTCTTGCACTCCAGGGTGCTTTAAAATAACTTCTTCTAATTTTTCGGGCAAACATTTGGTTCCATCTTCGAATACAATTATATTATTTTTTCTTCCACTGACATAGAGGAATCCATCTTCATCCCAATATCCAAGATCGCCAGTATGGTATTCTCCGTCTACAATTACTTGCGCAGTTAACTCTGGATCACCATAGTACCCAAGCATTACATTATCTCCGCGGATTATAATTTCACCATCCTCAGCGATGCGGACTTTATTGCAATTTAACGGAATTCCAGCACTACCTGCTTTATAATAGTTATCCCTGTTAACGCTAATACAAGGTGAACATTCGCTTACACCATAGCAGCCTAACGCTTTAATATTCCATTGCAGTAAAGCTTTTGTTGTTTCTGCCCGAAGGCCTGCTCCTCCACATAATAGTTTGCGGAGTTGTCCGCCAGTAAATATATCTAGATTTTTCGTTCGTCTAGCTAGAGTCAAAAACGCTTCTGCTACAGCGGGAGGCACATTCATCATCGTCGGTCTGAAAGATGCCATTTGGGATAGCGCCTGCGCTTTGCTGTCCGGTATGCAGATTGCACTTCCAGACAACAACGGAGCCAGCAAATCACACACTAGACCGAAAGCATGATAATAAGGAATTAATTGGAGCAACCGATCCTCACAGGAAAAACGATATTTTTCCAAACCACTCATAACATTGCAACAAAGATTTTTTTGCGATAACATGATTCCTTTTGATGCACTAGTGGTACCAGAACTGTAAATAATAGTACAAACCGTTTCTGAGTTTTGAGGGGGTACGCTATTGTAGGAAATGGGAGGGATATCCAGATGTTTGAGAATGTCCGTATCGGTCAGAGTATATTCAATGGGAGGAAGTACTGCGCCAGATGGGCAATGTTCCATATCTATCAGTACTGCAATATTCCCTGTAATTACAGTTGCAAAATAAGCCGCTGCAAATAAAAAAGGATCTTCTGCATGAATTAGAATAAAACGGCCCTGATCGTGTATCAGAGAACCTGCAACACACAGCACTGCTCTCTCAAACTGATGATATGTAATCTTTTCTTGTGTTCTACAAAAAGCAGCCTGCGTGCCATAAAGTTCAACGCTAGTTTGCAGCAATGCAAGCAGATTCAAAACTTTGCGTACAGGGTAATCCGGATAATTTTCCATCTACAGCAACTCCCTCCAAATTGATGGAATAACAACGCAAGCCCTATTTTCTAAAACAGTTTTCAGAACACTATCTGAGATTTTCACAACATCGCATACCGAATTGGCGCAAATCACCAACTTATCTCCATATTCAGATTTCAGAATCGTGTTCATTGCGGTCATGCATTTCCCATCGCACGTTTTTTCATGAGACTGCGGACAGGCTCCATCATAGTTTTCTACAAGTCCAACTAAAGTATGAATCTGGACAGATTCATAAGGGCTAATACACATACCTCCACCCGGCATATTGCACAATATAAAACAAATATCATTTTTGACATATTCTTCCCGAAGAAATGCATCTATTAGGTCTTTTCCAAAGCCTGGTTCATTTCCTGTCAGATAGTCATTTTTTACAGTCTGGATATGTCTTTTCGTTAGCCTCTCTCCGAAAGCTATCGAAACTTGAAAATAATTCTTGAAAAAAGACTCTGTGTCAATATCATTAACCACTAAACAATCAAGATACTTTGCTTTGATACATTCCTTCAAACAATTCCAAAGATTTACAAATGCGAAGTGCTGGCTTTGTGTTAGAGGCGGAACGGAAAAATACACTTTACGCCCAGTACTGCTCAGTGTATTAAGAAGAGACTTCATATGATTTATATAAATGTGGCTTAATAGATTGGCACAGTTTGATACGCCAATGAGGTACCCTTCTACCTTCATGGGAATTCTGCCAAAAAATGTTTTCAGTTTTTCTTCCAATACAGGTAGATCCGGCACCTGGTCTCCCTGGAACAGATACTGATTGCGTAAATCCAATATCACTCGAACATAGGAGGGGAATTCACTCGATTTTATTCCTTGGTAAATCTTTTCCTTTGTTGCTCTGATACGCTCCAATGAAAAACCGTTGAAATACTCTGTATGCCAAGCTAGTCTGGACCATAGCATATAATTTTCGATGTTTTGCTTGATGTACGAATCCTCCTCACAAAACAGATAGCTATCCAGGCAATCTTTTATATATTTCAGAGACGCATTGCGGGAACTGATTTTGAATAAGTGCACATTAGACACATCCAGCAGCCCGGTATGAATTTCAAAAGGCATGAGACTTTGCAGCGCATACAGATATTCCGGACTATGCTGAAATTTTTCTTGATAATAAGCACGATGGCAATTCTTCAAAGTTGTGCATCCACCACAAACGTGTGAACATCCGTTATTAAGCAGAAGGACTACATCAGCGTGCAAATGCTGCTTGATAAATGAAAAAAGGGATGTATTTCGGATATTCTGACGCCCTAATACGATCTCATCATACCGGTGAGTCAAGGCTGCAAACTCTTTTTCCGTATGGATATGATTTTTAAAACTATAGACAATCCTTTGTGTTGGGAAAAAGGATTTTACATCATTATAAATATCATCCGTTATTCCAACCAAATCAACATTGACTCCGTGATCATATAACATCCGAGCAGATCTTTTGACGTCATCACGGCTTACCCTTCCATTATTTAGTACCAGTTCCATCTTGATGTTATGGGAACGAATACAACCCAGAAGCTGCCAGAATCGATCTACAAGTTTAGGGTCATGCATTTGTTTTATAACCTGTGTCCTTGCATGGAATTTATCACCCATTGGCAGCGAAAAATAAAAATTATTAATATAATCCGAATATTTGTCCAAGAATGCATTAAATTCTTTTAAACTAGTGTCCAAGGTCAACCCAATGGAAAATCGTTTATAAAAAAAGGATTGATCTAACACATCCAATTACCTCCTTTGTATGTGAAGGCCTGACATTCTTTCAACTAACTCAGGCTCTGTGAGAATCAATTCAATCAGACGGGGATACAAACTCCGGTTCAACGCGCACTCGATGTGATCGATCTGGAAAGGTTCTTTGCCATATGCTAAGCAATTCGCTTTACATCCTCCCCGACAAAAATACAGGTACGGACAATCAGAACACGTTTCTGTTTTTTTCGGAGCATAATAATGATTATGCTCCTGGGCGCTATGAATCAGATCCAGAAGATTATCCCCCTGATTCTCGATATTTCCAAGGCAAAATTCAGGTCGCCCAATCATCTCACAAGGGTAAATATTTCCTTTCTGATCAAAGGAAATAAAGGAAATGCCTCCGCGGCACCCCATTGAATTGCAAATGTTGTTATTCGAACGATCAAGAAGGTTTCTCAGTTTATCAGTAATATTTGCTTCTCGGAAATTTCGGCCACATCGAGTTTGTTGAACCACTGCGTTGAATAGCTTATCCACGTATTTTTCTAATGATTTTTCCGAAATTAACATTGAATAATCGAATGATTTTGTACCACTAGGATGGACCAAATTAAACTTAATACTGTGTAATCCAATTTCATTAACTAAATAGTCTATATTTTCTTCAACATGATCAAAAGAATAGACAGAGTTAACGCTCAATGTCCCAATATTTGCATCAGGATATTTTGCAAGTATTTCCCTTATATTTTTGACAACTCTGCTATGCGTAGTATTTCCAGAAGTGTCTAACCGGTGAGCATCATGCACAGCTTCAATTCCATCTAGACTCACACCAATGGCAATATGAGACTTTCGCAATTTCTCATAATTTGTTAGATTAAGTAGCAAACCGTTCGTTTGAATATTAAAATCAGCTCGGATTTGAGCTTTTTCAAACATTTGCTTACACTTTAATATTTGATCCAGCATAATTAGTGGTTCCCCACCCCATGGCTGAAAAGAAATATGATAAATATTGTTTTGCTTACAGTATGTAATTATATACTGAGTAATCTGTTTCAACATATCATCGGAAATATCATTTCCAACTCCCTCAAAATGGCGTAGGCAGTAGATGCAATTACAGTTGCATTTGGTTGTAAAATCGATCATGAATAATGTGGGTCGTATATCATGGCAGAAATTTGAAAAACGTTCCTGTCCGTATACTAATCCAAATCCACGTTGATAAAGTTTAAACGCCAGATCTTCCGACAATTTTTTGTTTTCAATGGACTGCACGAGACTATTCTGTAATATTATTGATGAACCATTTTGGGACAACAAAAAAGACCATTTGTCTGTAAAAAAACAATGAGCACCACAAAATGAAAATTCGTTCCATTCAAAAGGCAAAAGATATTGGTAATCCATTATTCAATCACTCCCTTTCTCATCCATTCGTCCACTACTGTCACTCCGTTTAAGCCAAATTCATTTAAGCACAAAATTAATTCATCGAGAGAAACACCATAAAACAGCATTTTCTGCAAATGGAGAATTTCCTTTGTCTTTAGTCGAATTTGGATAGTTTCTCCTGATAGATAATTTGTTATCGTGTAGCCGTTTCGACGTAGTTCATGGTTTAAATACGGAGAAAACACCATCTTTTCTATAGCTTGTTCTGTATAAAACTTGAAACTTCTCTGAAAATGATTTATTTCAGCTTCCTCTTTTGGAACGGACACAATATTATTACCAAATATCTCAAAATCGCTAAAATAGGCGCCCATACAACTATTATAAAAGGGACACTTTTGGCAGTGTATAGAAAGCGGTCCTGAATTCGCCTCCATGATTTCACCGCCTTTTTTGTGATCAACATAAGAATCTGCTTTGGGTGAAGTAAAATATTTCCAATAATAGCAATCACACATACATAGAGGAAGATTGTTGATTGAAAGAATTTGATCTTTTGCTCTTCCCGATGACTCAAACACATCGATGGCCTCTTCAATGTAAGGTTTCACCAATTGAAAATCAACAAAATTTGCCTGCGCAAATTTTCTCTCTAAGCCATTTAAATCAATTCCCCAGAGCTGGATTTCTGCCTGGGAAGAAAAAGCCCCTATTACAAACTGAATATATTGGGGAAGTTGGCGATAATTATTTGCTGTAATGCAATGTTTTACCGAAATCTGAACACCATTTCTATCTAAATACTGGAGGCCCTGCAGACTTCGCAAAAAACTTCCCTGTGAACCATTTTGATACTCGTGTTCTGCTGCATTCCAACTGTGAAATGTAGTAGTAACTGTTAATACACCATTTTTTTGCAATTCTAAGAATTCATTTGCATATGATTTATCTGAAAAACGCTCTCCGTTAGAAAGGATATGCACATTGATTCCTTTCGTGTGAAAGTATGTAATTAATTGAAACAGGTCTTGATGAATTGTCGGCTCTCCTCCAGACAACGTTACATCGCGTACGCCGTATGATACTATCTGATCAGCTTCCTTCAGAAGGCGATCCAAAGGAATAAATTTTTCACGATCATTTTTATGTATTAGGGGGCAACACCTACATTTTTCATTACAGGCATACCCCAAAGCAAGATAAGCATTATTTGCCCCCACTGCTAATCTCCTCCTAATAATAAATAGTGAGCGACCCGTCGAATGGAGTCCCCATCCGACGGGTCGCTCCGTCAATTAAATTGTATCACTTTCCGCCAGAATTGCTCCAGCCTCCGCTGTCTCGCCAACTCGCAGTAGAGTTGCTCCAACCTCCGCTATCTCGCCAGCTTGAGGTAGAGTTGCTCCATTGTCCGTAGCCGCCATCTTTCCAGCTAGCGGTAGAGTTGCTCCAGCCTCCGCTATCTTTCCAACTTGCAGTAGAATTGCTCCATCTCCCGTAGCCTTCATCCTTCCAGGATGCAAAGAACATAGGCGCACGGCTGATAGGGGCTTCACCGGCAGGGCAAAGAGCGGGTGCCTTAAAGACATCGAACTTTTTCATTCAAATTACCTCCTTCCAATATAGATTATGGTTTATACGCCATTATTAAAAAAGTTCATTTGCTTAATAATGGCGTGAAACCGCTCCCTTGTGACTGCATAAATCAATACATTCTCAAACTCGCCGTTATAAAATCTATACTCTTGCAATGTTCCTTCTAGACAAAACCCAAAAGATTCTACGCATTGGCGAGAATGAACATTATGTTCATAAATGTGGATATAAACCTTTCGCAAATTATAGTGTGCAAAAAGATAATTTAAAAACTTGATTGAAATAATTCCCCCTACGCCTGTCATTTGAAATTCTGGCTTTACAGCCACTGTAAATTGACAATGGCCATTGAGCTCTTGAAACTCGTAAGAATACGCAAAACCAACGAATTGCTCTTCAGACGTAGTGAATATCATAAAGTCATGATAGTCTGTTTCTAAGTGTCGATCAAACCACTTGGAAAATACTGTCATGCTATTGTGATCCGGTTTATTGATGATCATAGGATTAACAGACATGTGTGTGAAAAGCCTATATACTTCTCCATAATCTGCACCAGCAACATAGTTGCGCATATTTAATTCCATTATTTTACTCCTCGCTCACTAATTTCAAGATCATATTTGCATCAATGAATGTGTAAATGTTTAACTCAAGAGAAAATAAAATCAACTTTTTCGATTCTTCTTCTCGCAAAAATTCAGGATTATATTCACCAAAGCCCAAGCGAAGATAGTCTAAAGTATCAACATCTTTTAAGTTACGTAATGTTTTATCTTGAGAAAATATCTCTGGTGCATCATGAAAACGAATGGCATGAATTAATTTTCCCCAGTGAATGCGTTCATTAGAATTAATGTATTGAACAACTATATCGGCACCAATCTGACCGTGTGAACGGCCATTATCGTAATAGCTTCGCCCGATGTCATGATAAAGTGCAGCTAACACAAGCGTCTTGGTATCAATTTCATCTAGCCTTTGAAACGAAGCCAAGACAAACGCCATAAGTGCGCATTTATAGCTGTGTGAAATACCATGAATCACATTAGCCTGAAACACCTTGGGGTTTGCCTGTCTTATATTCGCACAGAACCAATCCCACCATGGACTAGATTTTGCTATTTTAATACATTCACAGTAATCTCGTTGTCCAGTTTCAGGGATATTCTTAGCTTTCATCATACGCATCGATAGTAGCGGAACAAGCTCTTCAAGCCCGCTGTTTTTAGCATAGAAGCACGGTCGATATGCTATAAGAGGGTGCTCACTCCACACTTGAACTTCAATATAATTTTCCGGTCCATGCTCTGCAAGGGGGTTCCATTGTTGGGGATAGCCATATTTTTGTATTATACCCTGTATTTCTTTCAACGTGTAGATATTGCGACGATATTCTTTACCATCATAAAATCTGTCCATAAATGTTGGTATGGAATCACCATATGTAAAAGACAAGGTTTTCTCATCAAATTCCTTAAGATCGAATACAACACTACCAAAAAAATGTTTCTTCTTAAAAAACCATTCATTGCAACAACCTAGAGTTAAATAATACGGATGTCTTTTTTCGGGACAGCCTCCTTTGGCCTTGAATAGATCGTACATCTTTTTCTCTGTTTCAATTCGACGTCTTATATATTGGCTATCATAGTTTTTTGGAAGTATGTCCCGAAATTTTTCGATATCATATGAAGAATTAATATTTAAATCTGAGACACCTGCAAAAATGTCTTTTCTTGGCATAAAATATCTATATAACTTTATCATATTAATATTCCTTATTTAGCGCTAATTCAAATGTCCTATTTTCCAATGCACAACAATATAGCAACTCTATTACATCTGCTGTAATAATTAATGTTACTGAGTCTAGTCTTAATCAAAACAATTATATATCGATTTGTCCGACAAAATTATAAACGATCCTGACTTCCTGAATCTTCTGGCCGTCTATCTTTTTGACTTCACCCACCAGAATCCGGCTGATCAGGCGATTCAACACCGTTTCATCCAACTCCTGAATGGTGGCATACTGTCGAATCTCCCGGATAAAGGTGCAGACTTCACTTTCTTGAGCATCGGACTGCTGAATCATTCGCAACAGCTCCTGCAAACGGCGCTGATTTTCTTCCTGCTCCTGCTCCATAGCGGCGGTCAGCTTCATAAACCGCTGCTCAGAGATCACGCCTTTGGCCTTGTCGGTATAAAGGCTCAGGAACATATCGTCAATTTCTCGGTTTCTGGCTTCCAGGCGTTCACGCTCTTTCTGCATCTCGGAAGCATCCGCCATATACCGGCGCTCCATCCGTCTGCTCAACCGCTGATAAAAGGCATCTGCATCTTTGAGTGCCATCGCTGCCAGTTCCTGAATATCTTTCAGGACGAGATTATATAAATCCCTGGCTTCGATTTTGTGACTGGTGCAGGCATTTTTGCCCAACCGGTTGTAGGTCTGGCAGATATAATACGCCTTGTCAATCGGTTCCCGCATCTCGCCGGTAAAGCGGTTTTTGCCAGTTCTGCCAACCTTCTCATACCGCACCTGCATAGATTTCCCACAGGTGGCGCAGTAGATAATGCCATGGAACAAGTTGTAGAAGGGGCAGGCATTTCCTTTCATAATAGGTGGCCTGCGATCTACGATTGCCTGCACCTGTTCCCATTCCTCCGGTGTCACAATCGCTTCATGGCAGCCCTCAATGATTTCCCAGTCCTCACGGGGAATGATGTCATAGGTGTTGGAGCGAATCCCTTTCTGGTGTGTCCGGCAAACCAGATGAGCGCCCTTATAAAAAGGGTTACGCAGGATATGGCTGATTCTTGCGCCGCCCCACGCATAGTAGTTGACATCACAGGCGGTATTTCCTTTTACTCTGGTGATAGGAACCTTGTCCTCCATCAGCTGCTTGGCAATCCGCATACAGCCCCAGCCATCCAGTGCCAGGTCATAGATTTTGCGAATCACCGGCGCAGTCTCCGGGTCAAGGATCAAATGCCCCCGATCCTCCGGGTCACGCATCAGCCCCAGGGGAGGCTGTCCGCCACAGAACTTTCCCTGCCGGGAACGGGTGATACGCCCCGCCAGCACTTTCTTGGAAATATCCCGGCTATACATATCATTCAGGATATTCTTGAAGGGCGTGATGTCCATTTCCTGACGGGTCAAACTGTCCACACCATCAGTAATGGCGATATAACGGACATTGTGTTTGGGGAAGAAGATTTCAATATAGCTGCCGGCTTCGATATAATTTCTTCCCAGTCTGGACAGGTCTTTGGTAATGACACAACCGATTTTACCGGCCTCAATATCGGCAATCATACGCTGAAAAGCTGGGCGATTAAAATTACGGCCTGTGTAACCGTCGTCCACATAATACTCATACTGGAACATCCCGTTTTTTTCGGCAAAGTCCCGAAGCATGATTTTTTGATTGCTGATACTCATACTCTCGTTATCGCCGCCATCGTCCAGAGAAATACGGCAATAGAGGGCTGTGATTTTCTGATTGACTTGTTTTTTCCTGCTCATAGTGTTCTCCTTCTATGAACAGGGACACGATATACATATTATACCATGCCCCTGTTTTTTCTTCAACCAAATCCCTCAGCTTGCCTTGCGTTCCAGCCATTCTTCAAAGTGTTCGCAGGTTTGCCGTTCAATGAGCTGTTCAAAGGCTTCCTGCATGGTTTTATCACCTGAAAACTCCCGTATCACGATAAATTTTACTTTTTTGCTCTGCTTGTTTTCTTGCTTTTGGGCTTTCTCCATAGGCTACCTCCATAGATCAGAAAAGCCAGACAAAGGGCATCGGCAACGAAGTCCGGCAACGGACTCCGAAAAACCTGTAACCTATCGTCTGGCCATCGTTTCTTACTTTTCAAATTTTCTTGTGAAATCTCGTTGCTTTCGTTGTCAGAGAACAGTTACCCACCAAAAAGCCTTGCTTTAACAGGCATTCACCGTGTCTATACCCCCATTTTTACGGCAACAAAGTCAGCAACCAGCCGACAACCAACCGGGCAACAAGCCCCGTAAATCAGGTAATCCACTCCTTTGGCAGCTCCAACTGACGGACTTCTTCCTCGCTCAGCTCCACAAACCCACCTTCGTTGCCGGGCAGTTCGTTGCCGAAACTCTCTCGTTCCCAGCCACGCTGCCGCCCATATCCAGCAAACATCCTGGGATTGGAGAAAGGCTTCCAGCCCGTCACCACCGTGTTCATGATCTCGTTGATGTTGTGCAGCTGCCAGCGCTTTGGCTCCTCAAAGGCGTGTCCCAACGCTTCCTTGAACAGCTGCTTGGAGCAGACCACATTGCCGGTGTAGTGTTCCAGAAACCCCTGAATCTGCCCGGCTTCGGTATCCTCCGGCATGAAGTCCTTTTGAACCTCCACCAGCTGCTTCTGAATCTCCTTTGAAAACTTCATGGAATACTCTCCGCAGCGGTAAATGGTCATAGCCTCCGCCCACACCTGCAACAGATATTCTCTGGAAGCGGCTTCGTCCTCCAAAATGTGAACCTCCGCTTTCTCCGGGTAAATCATCACCGGCAGGAACCGGCGATTTCCAGCCCGGTCAAGGGGTAGGAAATCCAGTGTGTTGGAGGAACCACCAAACACACACTGCCGCAGACGGTCTTTGGGCTGGGTCTCGTAGGGGGTGCGGTAGGTTTCCTTTTGGCGGCTGATAAAGGAGCGGATCTCCTCGATGCTCTTGGCGTTACTGGTGGCCAGCATCTCCGACATCTCGATGATCCAGTGGCCTTGCAGCTTGGCAAACACCTTGTCGTCATCCAGCTTTTTCAGGTCATCAGAGAACCACTCGTCCTGTATAGCCAGGAAGCGAAAGAAGGTGGACTTTCCGGCTCCCTGGCCGCCCACCAGACAGAGCAGTTCCTCATACTTGGAACCTGGATGGAACACCCGGCGGATGGCTCCCAGCAGGAAGTGTTTGAGCATTTCTTCCACATAGTTGCTCTCGTCTGCCCCCAGAAAATGATGCAGGCAGGAGCGTATCCGGGGTATGTCGTCCCAAACCAGGCTATTCAGCACATCCTGGATAGGGTGATAGCAGTTTTCGTTTGCCACGATGGAGAGCGCCGCCATCAGCTTCTTTTCACTGGTCAAACCATAGTTCTGCTCAAAATAAAGGAGCAGATATTTGACATCGGTATCGGTCAAGGCGCTGGTGCTTCTGCGCCAGCCCAGATCCCGCACAATATCCACACGGTCGGTCAGCAGATTTAGCCGGATTGCGCCCCGCAAAAGAGGATCTTCGCAAAACACCGTACGGCAATTTCCAATGGTGTTGGCCGGTTGTCCTTTTTCTGTCGTGGAAAGACTTTCCCGCACTTCATCAACGGTCAATTTATCACTTTCAGCCTGCCGGGGAGCAGGCACTAAACTCTGCGATTCGCTGTTCAATGTTTCTCACCTCCTCAAGGGAAAGGCGCCTAATTTGTTTGCAAAATCAGATGCCTTACCGCTCCATATTCTGTTTTCGCTGTTGCTTTTTCCGGTTTTCCTCCCGCTGCGAGTTGTCCTGCTTTGCTTTGTGCAGAAAATCCAAGATGGATTCTTTTGCTTTTTCCTGAATCTGCTGTTTACCAGCCTGTTTGACCTCCGGCTGCATCAGCTTCTTCTGGATTTTTGTCAGCGCAGACTGCATGGCATTTTTGATTTTGGAGATTACTCCATCCAGCCGGGCAGCGGCATACTCACGCTCTTTTTGCGGTGCTTTCCGTTCCGGCGAGAGTACCCAGGTTTTCGTTTCTTCCACCAACCGGATGTCCTCCTTATGGGTTTCCAGCCGGACAGTATCGGTGACAACCTCCACCGCCTTGTCATAGGCAATATCCGAAACCTCCTCCACCAGTGTTTCCACATCTTCAATTTTTAGGGTCAGCTCCTCCAGCTTTTGTTCCTGCGCCGCCAACTGCTCCTTTTGCTTCATCAGGATATAGTCCTGTTTCTCCAGATACGCCCGCCCACCATAGGACGGCTCCTGCTCCAAATGCACCCCATGTTTGCGGCTGATGTCAAAGAGCAGCGTCCGGCATACTGCATCAAAAGTCTGTTTTCGATTGTTGTGTTTGCCCTTGGGCTTACTCGGATCAGGCAATTCAAACCCCAGTTCCTCCAGCGCCTTTTCCTGTTGGGGACACAGCTCTCCATACCGGTTTTTGCAGTCAAACACATGGCGCTCATGGATGTGGGGTGTACCCTCATCCAGATGCAGCGCCCAGTCCAGAATGTGGATATGGGAACCAAAGCGCCGTTCAAACTCCTCGTAAAATTCGCTGACAATGAGTGCCAGCGTACCAGGTGGAACGGATTCTTCCATGGTGCCAATCTGGTAAATACTTTCCTCAGGGCAGGTCTTGTTGTTTTTCAAAAGATCTTCCACCGTGCGGTTGCGCTCGGTATGTCGTGTTTTCTCGTTCCGGGCATTTTGGGCATCCACATGGTCGGAATAATGCTCGTAGTAATACATCCGCTCAATTTCTTCAAAGCTGAAATCCGGCTGTTCCGGGTTCTCCCGAAGTTCTGGGGTAGTGAAACCACGGTAGCAGTCCCAGTACACATTTTTCTTGGCTCGCTGGGCATCAATGTGTTCGCTGTTTTCCACATCAAACCGGCGGTCATTGTGCCGGGGATTATAGGTGCCATGCTTGCCGGATCGTCCGTTGTGCCGTGTCAGTTTCAAATTCCATCCCTCCAATCTCTGCTGATTTTTCCCGAAGGGGGAGCAGCGGCGAAGCCGCCAAACCTGCGGATTTCTGCGTCAGGTAATACCCAGTACGAATTGACGCAAGGCATCAACTCTCCCTGGGCAAGGCGTTTCACCCTTGACCCGATGGGGCGGCTGCCCTCAACCCGCCAATGGGCCTTGCCCCTTGGCCCAAACAGGGCGCTGCACCCCTGTACCCAGCACAAAGGGCTTGCCGCCCTCTGTACTCCTGCCCGGAGAAGCCGACTTCCACCGCTTGTGCGGTTTCTGTCAGCTCCTCTGGCTCTGAATGATCCTTTTGTCGCATTTCCCGGCATGGGGGATACTGGGGTATCACGATACCAATTCACCGCAAAAATACCGGGTGTAGACCCGTCATTTTCCTGTGAATTGACCCGATTTCAGGCGCTCTCCTTGTCCGTCCGCAAGACCTGAAATCCGTGCTGTTTGGCGTATTCTCTGGTAGCGGCCAGTCGCTCCTCACTGTACGGCGGCACCAGACGGATGGACAGGCGGGACTTGTCCATCACATAGGTCACGCTGCCCTCAGTAGTGCTGCGCTCCAACTGGCACAGCTGGGGATACTTGCGGCTGAACTCGGCCAGCCTGCGCTTCAGATCGGCGTTGAAGGTGTAGATACTGGCGGTGTCCTCCGCCTCGTTCCAGTTGATAATGGTTTCTTTCTCATACTTAGACAGCTTCGTCATACAGATCCTCCTCATACTCGGTGTTTTCCTTTACCAAACGCAGGCGGCGCTTGGCACGGTAATACTCGTCCATCTCAGCACGGAGCTGATGATAAAAGTCGGTGTACCAGCGTTCTGCCATCTCCGTTTCCATCTTCCGGGCCAGCTCCAGCATCCGGTGCTTGGCCTGCGGGTCAACGGTCAGGGCGGTGAGCCATTTGAGCCTTGTCACCGTGTTGTGGTGGTTGGGACAGGCAAAGTCGTACAGTACTTTCTTTTCTCGGATACTCAACCTCATAAAAATCAACCTCCTAAAAGTTTATTTTCCATGTGTTAATCGCCGGTTTGCCTGCAATTGCTCCTGCCCGGATTTTCCCCGGCGTATTGTCCTTCTTGGTGCGCTCCTGTCTTGGCGTCACTTCCCCAAAGGTCATACCCCTTGCAGCCGGTCATTCAGTTTTCAAGGTTCTATGTCTCCTGACAAAACTCATTTTACCGGAAAAACAGGCCCTCTCCCGTATGTCCAAAACGATGGAAAATGGCTTGAAATCAGCATATTTCCACGCTTATGGAATCATGGTATAATGGTCATAAACGGAAGGATTTTCCTGATAAGAGGGGGATTTTAGATGCACACAAAACTGTCTATTCCGGAACGGCTAAAAGACTTGCGGGTGGTGGATAAGCACTTAACGCTGGAGCAGCTGGCTGAACAGACCGGGCTTTCCAAATCTGCTCTCAGCAAATATGAGAGTGACGATTATAAGGACATCAGCCCCTTTGCTATCGCTACGCTGGCGGAATTTTATGGGGTGTCCACCGATTACCTGATGGGGTTGTCGGAAAATAAAAATCACCCAAACACAGAGCTTCAGGCCCTGCATTTGAGTGATGATATGGTTACATTATTGAGCAGCGGAAAAATCAACAACCGGCTGCTGTGTGAGATTGCCACACATGAGAACTTCCAGCGGTTGATGACGGATATTGAGATTTTCGTTGACCGAATCGCCGATATGCGGATTGCTCAGATGAATCTGGTGCTGGAGGCCACCCGGCAGGAAGTGATCCGCAGCCATGCGCCGGGAGAGAATGACCTTTATGTCCGCACGCTGGAGCTGGGACAGGTACAGGAAAGTGATTTTTTCAGCCACACAATCCACGACGATCTGGACAGTATCGTTCAGGATATTCGTCAGGCCCATGTCACCGACCGCACCACCGCCGATCCACAGCCGACCTTCACAGAGGTCAAGGAAAAATTTGACCGTGCCATGCAGCTGGGCAGTAACGAGGAACGGATAATCCACGAGTTTTGCGACCAGATGCAGATTCCCTTCGACAAGATTGCTTCCGAGGATTTCTCGGCGTTTATGCGAATACTGAGCCTGTCCAGGTTGCTGAAGAATCCCAACAATATGAGGGGAAAGGCTCGGCCGCAAGTCTATCACAGTGCTAAGAAAAGAAAGAGGAGATAAAACTAAATGAAGTGATGCCGATTTGAGCATTTGACTTGCTATGTTTTAGAAAACGTCGTAAGTCAAATATGGCAGAAAATGTGTAGCCAAAACATATCTGTTTGGGACGGTAATCAGATTAATCGTCTCCTTTACAAATCTATAGTTACTCCCCAAAGGCCTGGATTCTACTTTTGATGTAAAATCCAGGCCTTTTGATTTCCAAAGTAATCAAACCGAGGCTTCAAATAATAATGTGATTAGGCTGCCTTGAAACACATATAATTTTGTGATTTGGCTTGTATTTTTTGCCGTTTTGACATATAATAAAAGTGTGATTAAAAAACACTGAATCTATCATAAAAGTGTGATGGGGTGTATATATGGAACGATTGATTTTGAAGAAACTGCTGAACTGGAAGAATTCTCCCTATCGCAAACCTTTAATTTTGAAAGGTGTGCGCCAAGTCGGCAAGACCTGGATTCTGAAAGAATTCGGCAAACGTTACTACGACAACACTGCTTATTTCAACTTTGATGAAAACGAAGAGTACAAGCAATTCTTTGAAACCACGAAAGATGTAGACCGAATTTTGCAGAATTTGATGCTGGCAAGTGGCCAGAAGATTACACCAGAAAAAACCCTAATTATTTTTGACGAGGTACAGGACTGCCCCAAGGTCATCAATTCCATGAAGTATTTCTGTGAGAATGCTCCGCAGTATCACATTGCCTGCGCCGGTTCTCTTCTGGGAATTGCCTTAGCAAAACCTTCTTCTTTTCCGGTAGGTAAAGTTAACTTCATGCAGATTGATCCTATGACCTTTACAGAATTTCTATTGGCCAACGGGGATGAGAACCTGGCAAACTATCTGGAGACAGTAAACACCATTGAGCCGATTCCCGATGCCTTTTTTAATCCTCTGTATGAAAAGCTGAAGATGTACTATGTGACCGGTGGTATGCCAGAATCCGTCAAGATGTGGACGGAGGCAAGAGATGTGGATGCCATGCAGGAAGCCCTGTCTGGGATTATTGGTGCTTATGAGCGTGACTTTGCCAAACACCCTAATATCAGCGAATTCCCCAAGATTTCGATGATATGGAAGTCCATACCGTCCCAGTTGGCAAGAGAAAACAAAAAGTTTATCTATAAGGTAGTCAAAGAAGGGGCACGGGCCCGTGAATACGAGGATGCCTTGCAGTGGTTGGTGGATGCCCGACTGGTGCATAAAATCTACCGCAGTACTGCTCCCGGCCTGCCTGTAGCTGCCTATGATGACCTCTCTGCCTTTAAGATTTATCTGGTAGATGTGGGACTGCTCCGCAGACTGGCGCAGCTGGCACCGACTGCCTTTGGCGAGGGTAATCGGTTATTTACCGAATTCAAAGGTGCATTAACCGAAAATTTTGTACTTCAGACTTTAATTACACAGTTTGAAGTGACTCCTCGGTACTGGTCGCAGACAAATCCTCCTTATGAAGTAGATTTCCTGATTCAGCGTGAAAACGATATTTTCCCTGTGGAGGTCAAGTCCGAAGCCAATACCACCAGCAGGAGCCTTAAGAAATTCAAAGAGTTATTCCCGGATCAAGTTAAACTTCGTGTCCGGTTCTCACTGGATAATCTGAAACTGGATGATGATGTACTGAACATCCCGTTGTTTATGGCGGATCAGACTGATCGGCTGATTGGATTGGCAATGGAGAAACGGCGAAACGGCTAAGATAACTCACATTTACCAATTTCTCTCCACAATTTAAAAAATCATTGAGGCGAATAGAATGAATCAATATAACGAAATTTCTACACTTCAATATATGGGAAGTAAAGCACGTATCATTTCTCATATATGTGATCCAATAATTAAGAATAAGTCAATTCAAACCGTTGTTGATCTATTTGCAGGAACAGGTTCTGTTGGCTATGCTCTTAAGTCATATAAAAATGTCATTAGCAACGACATTGAGTACTACGCATATATCATTAACCAGGCTATATTGAACGGATGTAATTTTTCCGAGTTAGAAGAAGCTTCATTTTGGGCAGTTGTAGAACAAAAATATATGCTTCTGCAAGAAAAAGTATCAACTGCTCTATTCGCAGAAAAAACCTTTTTTGTTGATAACGTAGACTATAAGCTATATCAGACCTTTTGCGAAAAAACACCATCTGTATTTGAACCTCATAGCGACGATCCCCGAATGAAAGAACTTACAGAGTTGGTTTCACATGTAATTCCAGGGAATGAGCCTGCTCTCGACTTTCCCTGCTTATTTTTAACTTACTTTGCTAATGCTTACTTTGGCATTGCACAATGTTGTCAAATTGATGCGTTGCGTAGCGCCATTGAACAGGTAATGGATGAACATACCAAAAATGTTCTGTTAACCGTCCTAATGTCTGTCATGAGCGCAGCAGCTTCTACAACAACACATTTTGCCCAGTTCTTAAAAGTGAAAAGCAAATCAACATGCAATAATTTGCTTACTAAACGAAAAATCAACATTATTGAAGAGTGTAAGGAATTAATGAAAGAGTACCGGAAATCCGGATTATGCTCCAAAAAAGAATACACAACATTTGATTGTCATAACCTTGATTTTTCTGAATGCTTAGATTCTGTTGTTTTAAACAAAAGCACTCTGGTATACGCTGATCCCCCTTATTTCAAAGAGCATTATTCCAGATACTACCACGTGCTAAATACACTGTGCTTATACGATTATCCAGCAATGGCTATTAATCCCCAGACGCATGAACTTTCGATTGGTAGATATAGAGAAGACAGACGGGTATCAGACTTTGGTAAAAAAGCTAAAGCTTTAGGAGCATTTGAGACGCTTATCACAAAATGTGCCACAGCTGGGGCTTGGTTAATGATTAGTTACTCCGATAATTCCATCGTAGACATTACCGATCTGCAAACATTGGCTGAAAAACAATATGATGTTCTAATTGAAAAAGTAGAACTTAGCCATTCAAAACAAGGTCGCAGTTCGATATCCAAGGTTGATGAATACATTTTCATTTGTCGTCCTAAGGAGTTCGTCCATGACGTGAATGAGAAATTGTTAGTGATCAAAGAACTCAAACCAATCGTTGATAACCCCGCTGGCTTTATGCACAACTATATGGCACGTAAACCTTATAATGTTGTCTCTGAAATAATCAAACGGTTTTGTCCTGATAACGGATGTGTTTATGATCCTATGTTTGGTTCTGGTACTACCATCATTGAGGCAAGCAAGCTCGGACGGAAAGCTATCGGTACAGATATCAATCTTCTCGCATATAAGCTGTGTAAAACATCTCTGTCGAGATGGGACCTGAACCAAGTTGAAATTGAGATTGATTCTTTCTGCGAGGAAGTTCGTTCTGCGTGCAATCCTCTATATATGTTTGTTGAAGAGAATGAAAATCGCATATTAGAGAGATGCCATTTTGATAGATATGGTGCAGAACTTGTTCCGACAATGTATTGGTATAAATTACAAAAAAAAGGGAAGTTAACTGGCAGAAAAAAAGCAGTTGCATCAAGTGAATTTATCATGCAGTATAAGATGTTTAAACACAACGATAAACAAAATATTGAAGATCAGGCATTGATCCCTAACTCCCGAATTGCTATTAAACCTAATGCGACAGTGTATAGTTATTTCTGCAATAGAAATCTGGTTGCAATTGACCGAATAATCGGTATTCTTCATTCGCATCAAAACAGTTATTGCTACGATATTTTAGAATTGCTTGTTTCGTCGGCAATTAATTTGATTAAGTTATCGGATAAAAAGGCATCCAGTCAGATGCCATATTGGCTTCCCCAAAAGGATGTTACTTCAAGAAATGCTGTCATGATAATAGAACAAAAAGCGACTGCTTTTAAGGAAGGTTTAACATATCTTAGCGAAAAATGTAAAAGCTTTGTTGATGAGAAAAATATAGTTCTCAAGAATATGCCTGCACAGAACATTTCAATAGATCTACTTCCACACGAATCTGTTGATTTAATTTTGACCGATCCTCCCTATACAGATCAGGTTCCGTATCTCGAGTATAACCAGCTTTGGTACAAAGTGATGGGATGGCAAGGATTTACGGACGAGTCATTAGAAGACGAACTGGTCGTTTCTGATGCCCCAAGCCGAAATAAGGATGGTGACGATTTCAATCGTATTTTCGAGGCAATTCTTAGTCGCATTTCTCCTGCCCTGAAAACAAACGGATATTTCATAATGTTTTATCACTCGTTTGATTTGAAATCGTGGAGCGATATTCTCAAGACGATGCAGGAACACGGTTTGGCATATTGTGGTCAGATTCCAAGTGCTACACCAAGAAAGTCCTTTAAAACAATTATGACTCCTAAAGGCACGCTTGATGGTAACTATATCGTTGTATTCCAGAAAAGAGCAATCAGTGAAGCGCCACAATTTAATGGAACTATAGACGAGGCAAAAAAGCTTGCGGTTGAATGCGCAAAGAGAATCATTGCAGAACGTAAAGAGGTAACATCTCAAGATCTGTACGATTGTGGTATGCTCAAAGAATCTTTTGAACGCGGATACCTGCAAATTCTGTCGACAAAATATAAATCTTTTGTCGATGTCATCAATGATTTCTTCGTGTTCCAGGATGGGTTATGGAGGTGCAAGTAATGTATTGGTTATTAGATTACGCAGAACAGGAAAACCTGCGCCAGCGAATGATTCACTTGCAAAGCACAATTCTCAATAGGCAGCCTCGAGATCAATCGGAGCAGATTTTTCCTTTCATTGGTAGAAAGAGCCGCACTATTGCAAGAACATTGATTAAGAATCTCACGGATGAGAATGGGCTCGTCGTAGATCCTTTTGGCGGGTCTGGTACATTTGCATACGCTGCACTTGATGCTGGTCGTCATGTGCGATTTAATGAGTGGGAGCCGTACGCCTATAAAATGTCTACTGCTCCGTTTCGTGGTGTTCCGTCTTCCGAGGAATATTGTGCAGCTTTGCGTTTTATTGCGCAGCGGGTAGAACCTACTATGAACGCCATCTATAAAACAAGATGTCCAAACTGTGGAGCTGAGTTGTCTTTTGATGGTTTATTCTTTGACCGTGAACCGCTTGAGTACTACCATCCAACACAACACGAACGCCTTGGAGCAAATGGCGAAAATGTAATTTTTAGAAATAGACGATATAGATGTCATTGTGGCTGCACAGAAAAACATTATGATGATTTTGATGAAGCCGTGCGCCTCCAAGTGGAGGCTATGCCTTGTAACTTTCCCCATGTAGAGTTGATCGAGAATTCTCGATTGAATTTTACAGCCCCACAGTATACGGCATATCAAAATCTATTCTCCAAGCGTCAGCAAATTGCATTGATGACACTTAAGGATGCCATTGCTGAACTTCCGGATGCTACACGTGCCTTCTTTGAAGATACTTTTATTTCGATTGCACACTGCGGAAAATACACTGACTATCGTAGCAAGAGTCAAGATAATCATTGCCCTGAAAATCGCCTAAAGGAGACCAATTTATATCATAGATTTTTGGAGAAACTGGAAGAACGCAGAAATTATATCGCTGCGCAAGACTTTGACTCAAATTTGTTAGAAGTAAGTTCTATGGACTATAGACGCTTTCTGCATACTATTCTGCCCAACACAGTCAATCTTCTTCTGACAGATCCTCCATATGGTGATAACGCTCAATACTTTGAGCACGCCCAAAGAATCCATCCGCTTATGGGGTACTCGTTAAAAGACGATGATGACAGACTTCACAACGAAGTCGTGATTAGCAATGCTCCCTCCAGAGTTGATAAGCATAGTAAAAATCAATTTCTTATCGATATTGAACGATTATTTATTGAAGCGAATCGGATTGTTGATGACCATGGATTTATGGTGTTATATTTCAGGCCGCAACAACGAGATTGGGTCAGCGATCTTAACAAGCTGAAGGATTTTGGGCGACGTCATGGTTTTGAGCCACTTCTAACTATTTCTGCGGGAATTTCAGATCCTTCAATGCGGGCATTGGCTTCTGCTGCTTGGACATTCAAAAATGATGTATGCTTTATTTTCCTGAAGCTACAAGAAAGCGAGCGCCGATGGTACGAGGGCGAAACTGATATTGACGAACTCGTTTTCTTAGCCGCTACAAGTGCTGCAACAGATCAAGGCAATCCATTTGTGATTACTCAGTTTAATCAGGAGTTCTTGTCTCAATTGCGTAGATGTGAATTGATGCGATTAGCTCATCCGATGTATGAAACCAAAATTAGAAGAACCTTAGATCGGTTTACAACAAGAAATGGTGCACAGTATCGATTGACTGGCCTATCTCCATATACTCTGATGAACCGTGAGATGAATGCTGAAATTAGACTTCGTGAGTTTGCTCCAGTTGTAATTGAAGAATTAACAGCTAATGGACAAGGTTTTACTTTTGAAGAGTATGTGATTCACCTTTCTTCCTTCATGGAAAATGGTAGTCGAGAAATCATCAATCAATTGCACACCGCCAATAGACTAATTCCAGAACTGCTGAATGTTTATGCTGTAGAAGATCCCGAGCAGGGGAAATTTTTTGCTCGTAATACAGTCAATACCGATTATGACACTAATGGTCGAGAGCATTTGTGCACAATGGACCCTTATGACTTTGAAAGATTGATTGCGGACTATTTTGTTCGGAGAGGTTTTGTGCATGCAGAAGTCATTGGGCGTTCTGGAGATAGAGGTGTTGATGTCCTTGCTACCAATATTCACGGAGAATATGAATTAATCCAATGTAAAAGGTATCGTCAGGGCAATAATATTGGCTCCACACCTATCCAGCGTGTCCATAGCTATATGCGCACACGAAATGCAAGTAGGGCCTGGGTAATTACAACTTCCGATTTTACTCCTGAAGGACGTGATGAAGCTCGTATTACGAATGTGACAATTATGAATGGTCATGACCTATTGCAGTCTTTGGAAATATACTATCCTGGACGTTTTTGCTTGTAAAAATCTTTTTGTGTACAAAGGGCAATCCCGATAGCACTTACATCATATACCTGTGCTATCAGAAAGGAAATTGGCATGCGATTATCAAAGATAAAAATAAAAAACTACAGATTGCTTATTGATGCTGAACTGGAAGTTGATTCGAAAACAACCTTAATTGTGGGACGCAATAATACTGCCAAAACCTCGTGCTTTGAGTGCATCGGTAAAGTATTGGATGGAACTCCGTTTTCTTTCAATGATTACCCGTTGTCAAAAAGAGAAAATCTATATGCTAATATTGCTTCGTTCATGGCAAAGGAAATTGCTTTTGAAGATCTATGTGAACGGCTGGAACCAATATCTATAGAGTTCCTTGTGGACTATTCCCTGGATGACCCGGAGGATAACTTAGGCGCATTGTCTCCGTTTATCATTGATGTAGATGTGGATACCACTACAGCGTTGATTCGTGCCGAATACAAATTGAAAGCGGACGAGAAAGGTATTTGGAAAATTCTAGAGCCAAACTATTATGAAAATGGGAGCTTTTCTCCTGCTGATGATGTCCATAATGCTATTATAAGCAATTTCCACAAGCTTTTTGAAATGACGATTTATGCGATAAATCCAAAAAAACCAGAAGAAAAGCAGAGTAAAAAGCTGACAGAGTTGGCCCAATTGTTTCCATTTCACATTATTCAGGCAGAGCGCCGCCTTGGTGAAGACGGAACCCAAGACAATTCTTTGTCTTCTCTTATCTCCGATTTCTTTGATATGAGTGAAGACGAATTAGATCCAAGTGTTTCTGAAAAAGTTAAGGAACTTCGAGCTATTGTTGAAAACGCCAACAAAAATGTGCAACAACAAAGCGATAGCATCCTAAGTGCTCTGGTTAGTAAAGCAGTTGGGTTTGGTTATCCCAATGGAGAAGAACTACAGTTAGGAGTTACAACCCAACTAAGCATTGATGACCAGATAAAGAATCAAACACAACTTTCTTATACTGCTGGAACAAGCAAAGAGCGACTCCCCAGTACCTATAATGGTTTGGGATATAAAAACTTAATCAAAATGGAATTTCTTCTTGCAGCATTCGCCAAAAAGGTAGAAAAATGTGGGGACGCCTGTATACCGTTGCTTTTTATCGAAGAACCAGAGTCTCATATGCATCCGCAGATGCAACACGCCTTTGCAGAGTACTTAGAAGCGTTTCTTGCGAAAATTACTTCTGTAGGGATTCAAACTTTGATAACTTCGCATTCTGCTCACATTGCGAACACAATGGTTTTCTCTAAAATTCGATATGCGCAAAAAACAAAGGCCGGTGTTATTTATAAGAACCTAAATACGTTTGCTCAGGAGAATCCTTCTAACACTGATTTCATCCGAAAGTATCTTACTCTAACCAAGTGTGATTTATTTTTTGCAGATAAAGCAATCTTTGTTGAAGGGGCGTCAGAACGTTTGTTGTTGCCCGACATAATCGATAAATGCGCTAAAGCGGGGGACTTTGATTCTCGGGAATATAAACTACCTGCTCAGTATTATGCCTTGGTTGAAATCGGCGGTGCGTATGCCTATAAATTTATTCCGTTCGCTGAGTTTTTGGGTATCCCATGCCTTATTCTTACTGATTTGGACTCTGTGTCTGGTCAAAAAGGTGCGAACGGGAGAATATATTATAAGTCTGTTCCGGTTTCATGCGGTGAAACAACATCTAATGAAACTCTAAAATGGTGGGTCCGGAAGAACAAAGGGCTTTCAGCGGATGATAATACTCAAATCGCTCTAACTGATATTACATCGATGTCTCCTGCTGATAAAACTCGATGCAAATGTCACATTGAATTCCAAACAACAGAGAACGGGTTGTGCGGACATTCTTTGGAAGAAGCAATTCGGAATGTCAACCGTGCACATTATGAATTGGGGGATACTCCTACTGAAGACGATCTTGAGTTTTCAGGGAAGAGTAAAACAGATTTTGCTCTTAATCTCATTTGTGAATGTGAGGATTATGCTATTCCAGCCTATATCAAAGATGGGCTGGTGTGGCTCAATGACCAACGGGTGCTTGAGTAAGGAGGTGTAAGTTCGTGAGTGAAGAATACAAAAGGACAAACTACGACCTTGCAAAAGCTGAAGCCGATAAAGTAGATGAACAAATCATTTCAGCACTTCAGAATGGGATTAGCTTTCGTGTGGAGGCTGGTGCAGGCTCAGGTAAGACATATTCGCTGAACAAAGCCATTGAATGGATTCAGGCAAATAAGTGGACGGAGTATCGCCGAAAGAAACAAACTGTAGTTTGCATTACATATACAAATGCTGCGGTGGATGTGATTGCTGAACGACTATCAAAAAATTCATTTATTCTTCCATCGACAATCCACTCCTTTGCATGGAACGCTATCAAACAGTATCAAAGCTTTCTCATTGATATTGTCACAAGCGATCCTGACTTCTTGCCAGATGAAGGAGATTTTTTCAAGGTCAAAGAAGTTACATATACCTTGGGGCATCGTTACAAGGAAAATGGAATTCAATATTTATACCACGATGACGTTCTAAAGCTCTTTTGTCGGCTTTTAGATAATGCAAAATTCCGGCGTGTATTCGCAGACAAGTATCCTTTGATTTTAATTGATGAGTATCAAGATTCCTATAAACCGATCATTGATCGCTTTATTAACTTCTTTATTGCAGAGAAAAAAGGCCCTCAGTTCGGTTTTTTTGGTGATGCCTGGCAAACCATTTATCAATCCAACAAGGCTTGTGGTCTAATTGAAAATGAGAACCTCGCAATTATCAAGAAAGGCTCAAATTTCAGATCTGCACCACGGATTGTTCGGCTTTTAAATGATTTGCGGCCTGACTTACCCCAAACATCTGCAATAGATGATTTTGACGGAGAAGTGATTGTAATCACCTGTGACGATTATACTGGCCCTCGCCGGACAGAACGCAATCTAAAAGGCGAATTACCTGCGGAAGAATTAAAGAATCGTCTAAGTAATGTCACAGAGAAGATCAAGCGTGAATCATCCGAAGAGGATGATCTAAAAGTTCTAATGATAACGCATAAGGTCCTCGCTACGCAGCAAGGGTACGAACAACTTTTAGAAATTTTAGCTGACGGGCTGAGAGATAAAGAAGATCCGTTCCTTCTGTTTTTTATGGATACTGTTGAGCCAATCTATAAAGCACTTAAAGATTCAAATATGCAGTTGCTTTTTGATACACTCGGAATTAAGCGCTTTCCCATTAAGAAAAAATCCGAAAAAGTCAAGTGGAAAGAGCTACAGCAGCAGTTGGAAGATGCTCGCACCAAAAGAGCAATTGATGTATTTGAGTTAATCAAGCGGACCAAATTGATTCCTATTCCCCCAAAATTGGATGGATGGTATCATCTATATCAGAAAGCGCCAGACACAGTGTATGTTTCTAATGCTTCAATTCAGTCATTTTTAGAATTGGACTACCTGCAATTTACCGCAGCAATCGATTTTTTGTTTCCTGATGCTATGTTTTCCACTGAACATGGCGTTAAAGGCGAAGAATATGACAATATTGTCTTTGTTATCAGCAAAGGTTGGAATCTATATCAATTTGAAACCTATGCACCGATGATAACAGGACACTCTAATGTTCCCGAAGGAAAGCAAGCTTCTTATGAAAGAAATAGAAACCTATTTTATGTTTGTTGCTCAAGACCCAAAAAAAGATTGTTTTTCTTTGTGTCGGTTCCAATAGATGCAGTGTTCAGAGCTTTTCTTACTAAACTGGTTGGAACTGATAATATCTATACCTATAGCCAATATCTTGAAACAGATCTGAAGTAATCAACACGAAATAGCGCCCATCGATCATTTCTGACGACCGATGGACGCTGCCGTTTATGTTCAATTATTCTTCCATTACTTCAGCCATCATCTTGGCCCCTAGCTTAAAGCTGCTCTGGAACAGCAGGCACTCTGCTATGGTTCGATGTTCACGGACGCAATCTGTGTACCGTGAGAACAATTCCTTCTGCTCATCCGTCATGGTAGCCAGAAGTTTTTCTTCATTCCGGGTAATCAAGCGGAGAATTTCATTGTATTCTTTACAGGCTGTTGTATCGTACTCGGTTGGCTCAATATTTCCATACCAGAATTCTTCCAAGATTCTCATACAGCATCCTCCTCGTAGATCAGCTCCCGGAGGATGATTTCCTCCGCCCGGTTGCGGATGCTGTTCATTGCCCTGACCCATGTCATCTGATCCTGGACTTTCAATTCCTCAGTGATTTCTTCCGTTTCTTTCATCTGGGTAATGATACAATCCAGCTGGTTCTGTGCCTGCTCGTTCAAATCGCTCAGATATGTCCAGAGTTTGCCGGTCAAGATCAGGTCATTATACCGGATTGGATGGAACTGCTCCAGATAGGCTTTGTGCATACGACCCCAAATCCCAATGGGGCGGTTTTCTTCCGGCAGCTGTAAGTCTGGAATGTAGTAATCACCGACCAGTGTATAGCTAATGCCGTTTTGACAGGTTTTCTTCGGTAAGTGTTCCATAAGCGACCTCCTGTATTCGATTTTTCTCCGAATTCAGCTGATCGTGTCCCTGTTCATGTCAAATTCAAGGCAGCTGAACTCTTCACCAACAAGTATGGCATATCTTTGCCGAGCTTTTGGTAGTTAAGAGAATGGGATGTCTCGCGGCCCCGGCTCTCGCCGGTGTTGTAGGTGTCGATGGTCTCCTTGCCCAGCACGGCGGCCAGCTCCTTGAGGGTTGTCGGCTCTTTGCCGCCCAGGAAGATGGAGGTATCCATGTTGCCGATGATGGTATCGGCGTTGTCCTTGTAGATAGCTTTGAGCTGGGACTGTGCTTGCAGCACCAGGCAGGCGGAAATCTCACGGCTTCGGATGGTGGCAACCAGCTTTTCCAGCCGAGGGATCTGTCCAATATTGGCGGCCTCGTCAATGAGGCACCGCACATGGACCGGCAGCCGCCCGCCGTACACATCGTCCGCTTTTTCGCAGAGCAGATTGAACAGCTGGGTGTAGCACATGGAGATCAGGAAGTTAAAGCTATCGTCCGTGTCGCTCATAATCAAGAACAAGGCGGTTTTCCGGTCTCCCAGGGTATCCAGCTCCAGCTCGTCGTAGGCCGTGACCTCCCGCAGCTCCGCGATGTCGAACACGGCAAGGCGCGCACCGCAGGAAATCAGGATGGATTTTGCGGTTTTGCCCGCAGCCAGCTTGTACTTTTTGTACTGACGGACGGCGAAGTGGTTGGGCTTCTCTGCCTCCAGCGCGTCAAACATCAGGTCCACGGGGTTCTTGAACTCCTCGTCATCCTCCCGGACCTCCATCGCGTTGATGAACTCGATGAGGGTGGAGAAATTCTGTTCCTCCACCGGGGCCTCGTAGTGGATATACCCAATGAGGGCGCAGTACAAAAGCGTCTCGGCCTTAACCCAAAAATCGTCCCCGGCCTTGCCCTCGCCCTTGGTGTTGGCGATCAGCGTCGTGACCAGTTTCAAGATGTCCTTTTCGGAGTGGATGTAGGCAAAGGGATTATAGTGCATGGACTTCTTGAAGTTGATGGTATTGAGGACTTTGATCCGATAAGGCTCATAGATGTCCTTGCCGTGCTTATCCTTCATGGGCTTGCCGTCCTTGCCCAGCTTGGGTGTGCCGCGCTGAAGCATTTTGCCGCACTCCACCAGGATGGTGCCTTTTGGGTCTGTCACCACATAGGAGCTGTGCATCTGCATCAGGTTCGGTTTCAGCCAGAAGCGGGTCTTGCCGGAACCGGAGCCACCGATCACCAGCACATTTTTGTTTCTGGCGGTCTTGGGGTCCTTGGGGCGGCTGTTCATGGTCAGGCTCTCGGTTTTAGTCAGAATCACATTGTTCTGGAACACCGGGTCGATGTAGGGTGCGATGTCCTCATGGGTGCCCCAGCGGGCGCTGCCATACTCCAT
This sequence comes from Flavonifractor sp. An91, assembly GCF_002159225.1. NCBI lineage: Bacteria > Bacillati > Bacillota > Clostridia > Eubacteriales > Oscillospiraceae > Flavonifractor > Flavonifractor sp. An91. The sequence goes on from NZ_NFHA01000026.1 coordinate 29,621, forward strand.
ACCGTGCCGGTACTTCTTGGCGTTCTTGCTTTTGAGATACACGGCCAATCGCAGGCCAGCGCCGCAGCACAGCCCCACCAGCAGGTCCAAAGGGTGCAGGCTGGGCCACCAGCTGGCCAGCGCCACCGGCAGCGTGGAGAAGAACGAAAGCATTTTTGCCGAAGCGTCCGCACCCACGGCCATCCGCCATCCTTCACCGAAGTTGGTTGCGAACAGCCCCATCAGGATATAGGGCATATTCAGCAAAAGGAGCTTTTTGATGTCAAGTTGCTTTTTCATCTTCATCGTTCCAGCTCCTTCCGCTTGTTCCGGTCCACAACGGCGTGTTTCACCAGCTCTTTGAACTGGCTCAGCTTTGCCAGCACGGACGGACGCTCTGTTTTCTGCGCCTTTCTGACCTTCTTGCCGGTGTACTCGGTAAAGGCAGCGGTCAGGGCATCCGCATCGCGGCCTTTGAAAAAGATCAGGTACTTGGGCGGGGAGCTGCTGCGGTCCTTCTTCACCGCATAGTCAACGCCGTATTTCCGGGCGATCTTTTCAAACTCCTTGATGGAGGGGTCGGTGATCTCGATGTTGGAAACGCCCTGATTCTGGCCGATCAGCTGCTTCACCGTCTGTTTGCCGTGGGGAATCACGGGGGTATCCCGGCTTTTCTGCTTTTGCAGCTTCTTTTCCTTGCGGTGGGCAAGGTACTTGGTGATGGCGGCCTTAAACAGCCGCCCGGTAAACTTTGTTCCGCTGACTACCAGCGTCAAAGTCCTGTTTTCCACTTCCTCCTGCATAGGTCATCGCCTCCTTTCCACGGATTTTGCAGGGGTGGCGCTTGATACTAAGGCGGGACCACCAGCCGCCGCAGCAGGTATTTCATCATGGCAGGCTCCTTTCAACGCAGCTGATCGGAGCGGTCATAGTACAGATGTCCCTGGCGCACCTTGGCATGGCTGAGAATCTTGATGTGGCCCTTTTCCTGGTTCTCCAGGCTTTTCTGGTATCCGGCCTCCGTCAGAAACAGGCGGGTCCGTTCGCCTTTCCAGCCCACCGGCGAATCGTGGGTCAGCACATCGAAGATAATCATGTGCCGGGTGTCCTCGGCAAACCGCTCCAAATCCATGTACTCATGGCCGTGGTAGTTCTGCGCCCCGGCCTTGAGCCGCATTTCCTCCATCAGCTGGCCCACGGTCTTACGCTCAGGCATGGCGCGCACCTCCTTTCCCGCGTCCCTGGCCTTTCACAGTCAGGATACCGTCCAGGGTGGTAGCGGTGATCCGCAGGCGCTCAGCGGTGGCGATGTCATTCTTCACGGTCTCGTCGATGCCGTGGCCGCAGACCACCAGCACATGGGACCGGCGCAGATAGTCTCGCACCATATCCAGCCCGTCCTTGTGTTCCTGGGGAATCTCGTCCTTGAGGAAGGTGGACAAGAACAGAACCGGGCAGATGGGCGAATACCCGGCGTCGTACACCTGGCGGCAGTAGGTGGCAGCGTTCTCGGCGTTCTCATACTGGTTGTTGCTCCAGGGAGCCGTAATGTAGGCAAGAGGTCGTTTCATGGCAAAATCCTTTCTCCCGGTATTGCCGGGCAACAGAAAAGCGGCTGTTTACCAGCCGCCTGTGTTCATATCGTGATTGACTTGTACGGTGTAGTGATTGCTGATCGTGGTGGGCGCGTTGAACAGCACTGCAAGCAAATACTGTTTCATATTGCGGACCTCCGTGGTGTTTTTCTGCATACCGTCCATGACAAATCGGATATGCTCGCTATCCAGCTTCAAGAACCGGGAGCGCACGACTTCATGGGGAAAGTCGCTGCCAGCGATCCGAGTGGTTTTACGTTTGGCACAAACGGTCTCCACCATCAGCTCCACAATCTCGTCCAGGTCCTCACGGTAGGTCGAAAACTCTCTGCACAGATAGTCATACTCGATGTTCTCCAGAATCAATTCCCGATAATTTTCTATCTCTGAGACAGACATCGCATCCCTTCCTTTCCGTTCCGGCAGCTGTGCTGCCGCTGTTTCCCGGAAGGGAATGGAATCGGTACTTGCTCCATGAGTATTTTGTTTTTGAGTATTTGGTTTCTCTATATTTAATTCTGCGGGCTTTTCCGTATCCGGTTTATCCAGATACGGGTTTTCCGTATCTGGTGAAGCCGTATCTGGTACAGCCGTATCCGGCCTTGGCGTTTCTGGCTGCCTGGGCTGGGGTTTCTCATAAATCACATACTCGGTGTCGCTGATCCGGCCTTGTTGGTCCCGCAGCTGGTTCCGCACGATGTAACCGGCGGTTTCCAACTCCCGCAGCGCACTGCCGATGGCATCAACGCCCTCCTTGCAGATTTTCGCAAGTCCACGGGTAGTATAGTTCCAGTCATCAGGCAGGGATAACATCATGGAAAGAAGCCCCTTTGCCTTGAGGGATAGTTCGTGGTTCCGCAGGTGATGATTGCTCATCACGGTATAATCTTTGGTCCGTTCAATGCGAAAAACGGCCATTGACTTCACTCCTTTCTAATTTTAGGGCATGAAAAAAGCCACAATCCTTCGTGAAAAAGACTGTGGCTTTCAGCTGTTTTTGTTGTTCTGCCAGGGCCGGTAAGGACGCTTGTACTTCGGCGGATGACTGAACATCGGCTCATGCTCCGAAAACGGGAGGGTCTGCAAAACCCGGTCAATGTCGGTGGATTCCATATCATACTGGGACTGGCAACTTTCCCGGATGGCATCTTTGATGCTCTGGACAGTACACATATTCATTCCTTTCCTTTCGTAGTGATAATGAGTTTACGGGTGGCGGCGGCGCTTGTCCGGTTTGAAGTCGAGCACATGGCCCTCGATCACACGGGCATACCGCTTGATTTTGATTTCCCGACGCTTCTGGCTTACGAGGGCGGCCTGATACCCGTCCTCCGTAAGAAACAGCCGCATATCATCGCCGGGGCAGCCGTAGGAACAAGGGCGCTGAACGGAAAACTCGATCATCCAGCGGGTGCTGTCCTGAAAACGCTCTACGGCCAAGATATTGTGTCCTTTCAGCTCACGGGCTGAAATATCCCTCATAGGCGGCTCCTTTCATCGTTCCTGGTCTCTCTGGCGCTTCTTCTGCCACGCCTCCAGCAGTTTGATAATGGTTTCCTGCATCCGCTGGGGCGTATAGCTTTTGGGGAAATACTTCCGCAGGGTGTCGGAGGTGAAAGTCACTTTGTCGAGATCACTTTTCTTTTCCTCACCCATGATGACGCGCATCATATCGAGGGTCAGATGTCCCTCCTGGCTGTATTTCTTGAGTCGCTGAGCCTGGGAGAGAGAGGGGGTAGCCTGTTCGCTGTCCATCGCGTCCAGCAAATCCCGCTGTTCTTCTTTTTTGAGAAAGGACAGCTCATAAGCCGGATTGAGGGCGATTTTCTTTTCATCGACCATATCCAGCAGTTCGGGAATCAGCTCCGTCAGGCGGATATAGCGCTGCACCTGGTTCCTACTCGAACCAGCCTGCTGCGCCAACAATTCATCTGCACGCAACTTCGTCCCAAGTTGGGACGAAGTTAAGTCCCCCCGTGCGCCTTGGTGTTTCATAGCCTCCAGCTTCATCTTGTAAGCAAAGGCCCTTTCGCTGGGGAGCAGGCTTTCACGTTGTAAGTTGCTGTCCACCATGATGATAGTGGCAGCATCATCGTCCAGGTCTCGGACAATGACAGGCATGGTTTCTTTCTCGGCCAGCTCACTGGCCCGGTGCCGCCTGTGACCGGCAACCAGCTCATAGCCGCCCTCCGGGTCCGGGCGGGCGATCGCCGGAACCAGAACACCATACTGCCGAACGCTGTCGGCGGTCTCCATCATGGCCTCGTCATCCTTGACTTTGAAGGGATGCCCCTTAAATGGGTGCAGCTCAGACAGCGGAATTTCCTGTATCTTCTCCAGCTTGGCATCCTGGCGGCTTTCCTCGGTGGAAAACAAATCATCGTATGGAGCCAGCTCTACTTTTTTCGCGCTGCTTTTCAAGTTTTATCACCTCCTTGGTCAGATTCTTATAGCCCTCGGCCACCTTGCCATTAGGGTCATGGGCAAAAATGCTTTTGCCCTCGGCGCTGATCTCCTTTGCCCGGACAGAATGGGGAATCTCGGTGCCGAACACCTTGATTTTGCTGCCATAGGTCTCCCGCAGCAGGGCGGCAATCTCCTTGGCGAAGTTGGTGCGGTTGTCCACCATCGTCAGCAATATGCCGTCGATCTGGAGCTTGGGGTTGATCTGCCGCTTCACCTTGTTTACGGTCTGGAGCAGCTGTTCCAGGCCCTTGGCGGGCAGGTACTCCGCCTGAACGGGGATTATGACCCTGTTGGCGGCGGCCAGGGCGTTGACCGTGAGCATACCCAGGGATGGCTGGCAGTCAATCAGGATATGGGAATACTGTCCCTTGAGCGTGTCCAGATACTGCCGCAGGATGGTCTCTCGGCTCATGGCGTTCACCAGGGAGACCTCCATGCCGGAGAGCTGGATGTCTGCGGGCATCAGGTCAACCCCCTCCGGGTGATGCAGGATACCCTCGCCGGGGCGCAGCGGCTCGTCCATCAGGATACGGCCCATCGCGTCGGACAGGGTAAAGGGCAGCTTGTCCGGCTGGGGGTGGCCCAGGCTGATGGTCAGGCTGCCTTGCGGGTCCCCGTCGATCAGCAGCACTTTCTTTCCGGCCTGCGCCAGCCCAATCCCCAGGTTCGCGCAGGTGGTTGTCTTGCCAACGCCGCCTTTCTGGTTGGCGATGGCGATGATTTGCGTGTTCAATGACTTCACCTCATTTCTGAATTGTTCTATGGCTTCTGGAAATAGAAAAAGCCGCCACTTCAAAAATTGAAAGTGACGGCCTTTTCTTATCCCGGAATGAAATTCCCCGGAAACGCAAAAAGCGCCCAGTAGAAAATACTGAGCGCTTGGCGATTAGATTTATTCTCTTTTGTTCAAATTAGGTCAAATTCAGACAAACCGTTTTCACGAAAAAGGTCTCTTGGAGATGTATAAATAAACATCCCCTTGGCATCCCAAAATCGCGTCTCGGTTGTCCTATTTTTTAACCCATAAGCCCTCTTTTTGGGGTGGTTGTCCACCATTTAACCCATAGAAAACGGGTTAAAAGAGGCTTCGTTCTGTCAAATTGCGTCAAACCATTTGAAAAGGAAAAACCCCGGAAACCGCGTAGTTCCGGGGTTTTTGACCACTTTTGATAAAGTTTAGCGCTTGCTGAACTGCGGAGCACGACGGGCGGCCTTGAGGCCGTACTTCTTACGCTCCTTCATACGAGGATCGCGGGTCAGGAAGCCGGCAGCCTTCAGGGCAGCACGGTACTCGGGGTTGACCTGCAGCAGGGCACGGGCGATGCCGTGACGGATGGCGCCGGCCTGGCCGGTCACGCCGCCGCCGGTAACGGTGGTCTCGATGTCCACCTTGCCCAGGGTGTCGGTGGTGGCCAGAGGCTGACGCACGATCAGCTTCAGGGTCTCCAGGCCGAAGTAATCGTCGATATCACGGCCGTTGATGGTGATAGCACCAGTGCCGTTGGGGAACAGATGCACGCGGGCCACGGAGGACTTCCGGCGGCCGGTGCCATACAGATAAGGCTTCTTGCTCTTATACATTCCTTTGTACCTCCTGCTTAGTTGGCCGCCCAGGCTTCGGGCTTCTGGGCGTTGTGGGGATGCTCGGCGCCGCGGTAGATGTGCAGGCGGGACAGAGAATCCTTGGTGATGATGTTGCGGGGCATCATGCCGCGGATGGCCACACGCATGGCCAGCTCGGGCTTCTGCTGCATCAGCAGGCGGTAGGGGGTCTCCTTCAGGCCGCCCACCCAACCGGAGTGGGTGCGGTAGTACTTCTGCTCCAGCTTCTTGCCGGTCAGAACGGCCTTCTCGGCGTTGACGACCACGACGAAGTCGCCGCAGTCAGCGTGAGGAGTATACTCGGGCTTGTGCTTGCCGCGCAGCAGGTTGGCCGCGGTAGCGGCAGTCTTGCCCAGGGGCTTACCAGCCGCATCGAGGATATACCACTTGCGGACGATGTTCCCCTTGTTGGCCATAAAAGTGGACATGGTGAAACCTCCAATTTTGATGATATCTTAAAAAATATGTCTAAACAGAATACAGGCCCCAATCTTTACGATTGGAGCGTTTTGTATTATAATACCTTGGCCACGGAGTGTCAACACGTTTTCCGATTTTTTTAAATAGAAAAAGTGTATGCTCTTGAAATCGCGTGATATCTCTTGCTTTCTCTTGAATGCTCCATTTCGATTTTCAATTTTTTGAGGTGCCTATGAACAAGATTTTGAGCTATGTCCGCCGCTGTGTGGAGGATTACGACATGATTCAGGCCGGAGACCGCATTGCCGTAGGGGTGTCCGGCGGCAAGGATTCTCTGGTGCTGCTCACCGCTCTGGCCCGGCTGCGGGAGTTCTATCCCAAGCCCTTCACCGTGGAGGCCTACACCCTGGATATGGGTCATGTGGACGGGGGAGAGGGGATGGACTTTGCCCCGGTGGCCGCCTACTGTGAGCAGATTGGCGTGCCCTTCACTCTGCTGCCCTCCGAGATCCACCACATTATCTTCGACCTGCGGAAGGAGAAAAATCCCTGCTCCATGTGCGCCAAAATGCGGCGGGGCGCCCTCCACAACGCCATCAAGGAGCGGGGCATCAGCAAGATCGCCCTGGGCCACCACTTTGACGACGCGGTGGAGACCTTCTTCCTGTCCCTGTTCTACGAGGGACGGCTGTCCTGTTTCCAGCCGGTGACCTGGCTGGACCGGATGGGCATCAGCCAGATCCGGCCCATGCTCTACTGCGGGGAGGGGCTTATCCGCAACGCCGCCCAGCGCAACCACCTGCCGGTGGTGTTCAATCCCTGCCCCGCCGACGGCTACACCAAGCGGCAGGAGGTCAAGGAGCTGATCCACACCCTGGACCAGCAGTACCCCGGTTTGAAGAGCCGGGTGTTCGGGGCCATGCAGGGCCTGCCCCTGCCCGCCTGGGGGCCGGTGGAGCACCGCCGGGTGCCCCTGCCCGAGGGATAACAGTCAAACGTAAAAAAGCCGCTGCGGAAGTTTCCGCAGCGGCTTTTGCGTTTAAGGCTCTTTCAAAAACTGTTCCACCGCCTGGGTGGCCTGGGTGAGGAAGTCCCCCTCCATGTCCAGCCACAGCACGTCCTTATCCCGGCTGAACCACTGGACCTGCCGTTTGGCAAAGCGCTTGATGGCCCGGCCCAGCTCGTCCTTCAGAGCGTCCAGAGAGGGGATCTCCCCCTTCAGGTAGCGAAGGATATAGCGGTACTCCAGCCCCAGACCCTCCAGGAACTCGTCGGTGGCCCCGGCTTCCCGCAGACCGGCCACCTCCTCGATCATGCCCGCATCAATGCGGGCCTGGAGCCGGTCGTCGATGCGCTGACATACTGTTTCCCGGGGGAAGTTCACCCCCAGTTTATTCCACCTAATTTTCCGGCTGCAGCCGTTTATTTTGTAAAATAAAGGTAGGAAACAGGAGGGCGCATTTGAGGGTTTCCGGCGGAAGAAATATGTTATGCAACCCAAATTTTGTACCCAAAGAAGTAGGGATAGTAGTCAAATTTCACAAAACGACCATTCGTATTCCAACCATCCATAACAAACAGGTATTTGGCGCCAGTGTTGCTTTCGGCATAACCGAAATTCATTACACAATGTCCTTCACCCTTATCAAAGATACTATCGTTGGTATGGAGCACAAGATGAATTGGACAATGATCTTTGAGAGCTATTTGGTAAGTACTATAAGAAGAACCATCGGAGAGCATCTTATATGACCAAGTTCCTTTGCCAGATGGCTCGCGGAAGAAAGAAGCGTATCCGTCTATTATATTGACATCGAGAGTCCCATGTTCAGTGCTGGTTACCATGGTTTCAAACAAAATGTCAAAAATAGCTTTTGCTTTATTAGAGTCCGAACTTTCGGAAGAAACTCTGTTCATAACACTGGAGCAGCCACGCTGTTTACCCCAATACCAGAGTACATTGGTTGCAGCGGTAGGGGTGCAAACGCCACCTGAGGAAAATTGAGACATCAACCAGTAATCATCGCCTGCGCCAAATTTCTTTATCATGAATGTAGAGCCATCTTTAATGTTGGCTTCGGACCAGTCAATAATACCATTATAAATATTGACTTCACTACCCGAAGAAATACTGTTGGCCGCGTGGAGATCGCTTTGATCATAAACGGAGTACAGAGAACCCCATTGGTTCTGAACATAAAGCTGACCTGCTCCGGTATAAAGGATTTTGGCGTCGTGCTCGGAGTTACTGGTAAGGCTGTTGGTGATTGGAATAAGTTCATTCAAAGCAGAATTGGTAGTCAGCGGCCCAGATCCCTCAAAAGCAAATTCCACAATGGGATCTTCGCCGGAAATTAGACTCAGTAATACATATCCGGCAGCAGTCCCATTATCGGTAAAGGTTACATAGTAGCCGGTGAGTTGATCACTAGAATCATATAGATGTATAAAATTATCAATGGTTATGGCCTCGTTGTTTTGTGAAGTGGTCATAAAGTGCAATGCGTAGCGTTGGACTTCGCTATCTGGAATGATATTACTATTGGTCGTATTATCGGTTGCAAAGGCTGGGATGCCAAGGGAAACACAAAGAGCGAGAGACAGTAAAAATGACAATAACTTTTTCATAATAAGCTCCTTTTGCAAATATGAGTGGCACATGGTATAATACTTGTATATAACAATGTATTAGGGAGAAAAGTGCCAGGTCCTAGTTTAATGAAGGAGGAATTGCAATGAAAAGCCATAAAAAGATTCTTTTGGTAGCCGCACTATTGGTTGTAGTTGTGGCCGTGGTCGGTGGAAGCTATGCTGCATATCGGGTTTACTATGTGCAAAAAAGTTACTATCCAATGGCAGGAGAAGTCACAATTATAGATAAGTCTGAGTCCAGGGATGACCATTATATTGTGATTCAAGAAGCAACCGGCGAACAATTTACTCTATCGTGCAGTGAAAGTGACTATGAGCAGGTAAAGATAGGAGACACGGTAAACTGTGAGCGCAATCAGAGTATTGTAACACATAAAGGGGAAGTGCATAAAATAGAAACGATTAGTAAAACATGGGACTAACCTCTTTCTGATTATTATTGCCTGCTATAATGGGGGATCGCACTCAATGCTATACAGTGTTTTAGACCGCCGGTCAACGAGGAATAAGGATCATAACAGAAAGTGAAGAAAAATAATTTTGACCACAGCTACCCCCATAATCCGCATAAGAGCGTACAAAAGCACTTTCGCACTGACATTCCATGTGGTGTCAGTGCGAAAGTGCTTTTATGTATTTTTCAAAGAAGAGAATGAAATGGGGGCGTTAGTGGCTCTATATGTCTATTTAGACAGAAATACTGTACACTGTATTTGCGTTATGACAGGTTCTTTTTACTGGCCCTTCAAAAACCGCTCCACCGCCTGGGTGGCCTGGGTGAGGAAATCCCCCTCCATGTCCAGCCACAGCACGTCCTTATCCCGGTTAAACCACTGGACCTGCCGCTTGGCAAAGCGCTTGATGGCCCGCCCCAGCTCGTCCTTCAGAGCGTCCAGAGAGGGGATCTCCCCCTTCAGGTAGCGGAGAATGTAGCGATACTCCAGCCCCAGGCCTTCCAGGAACTCGTCGGTGGCTCCAGCTTCCCGCAGACCGGCCACCTCCTCGATCATGCCCGCGTCAATGCGGACCTGGAGCCGGTCGTCGATGCGATGACATACTGTTTCCCGGGGGAAGTTTACCCCCAACAGCAGGCAGCAATAGCGGGGATGGGCCTGCGGGGCCTCCCAGCCGTCGGCCAGAGCCTTCTCCACCGAGCGCACCAACCGCTGGTGGTTGTTCTCCTCCCCGTTGGCCAGGGTGACCCCCGTCTTTTCCCGCAGGATGGCGTACAGCTCCGCAGCGGTCTTGCCCTCCAGCTCGGCCCGCAGAGCAGGGTCGGGGGTGGCGTCGGTGAAGGCAAAGCCCTCGGTCACAGCCCGGACGTACAGCCCGGAGCCCCCCACTAGGAAGGGCACCTTGCCCCGGGCGATGATGTCGTCGATGGCGGCGTAGGCACCCACCTGGAAGTCGGCCACCGAGTAGGGCTGGTTGGGGGCCACCACGTCCAGCATATGGTGGGGCACGCCGTCCATCTCCTCCTCGGTCACCTTGCCGGTGCCCAGGTCCAGGCCGGTGTACACCTGCCGGGAGTCGGCGGAAACGATCTCACCGCCAAAGCGCTTGGCCAGTTCCACCCCCAGGCCGCTCTTGCCGCAGGCGGTGGTGCCCAGCACCACCACCAGCTTGGGCAGCTGCTCCTGGGTCAGATCGGCCAGCAGGGCGGAGCAGCCTGCGTATACGTCCCGCCAGGTGGCCTCAAAGTCACCGGAGTACCAGGGGTCGGAGATGTCCCGGTCCTCCCCAATATAGGACAGCAGGGCCTTGACCTTGCCATCCGGGTCGCCGCCAAAGAGCCGGCGCATATTCCGCAGGTTGGCGCTGTCCATGCCCAGGAACAGGTCCCACCGGCCGTAGTCTGCCGCCGTCAGCTGGCGGGCGGCGTGGCCGGAGCAGCTGATGCCGTGTTCGGCCAGCTTCCGCCGGGCGGGGGGATAGACCGGATTTCCGATTTCCTCGGCGCTGGTGGCGGCGGAGGCAATGGTGAACTGATCCTCCAGCCCTGCCTTTTTGACCAGATCCTTCATGACAAACTCAGCCATAGGGCTGCGGCAAATGTTGCCGTGACATACAAAAAGCAGTTTTTTCATGCTGTCCTCCCGGGAGCGGCGTTACTGCGCCGCAATGTAAACCCATTCTACCACACTTTTGGCCTGAAAAAAAGCAGGCGCGTTTCGCGCCTGCCGTGTTTACAGCAGAAGGGCCAGGATCCAGCACGCGGTGGCCCCCAGGGCGCCGCCGGCGGCATACACCGGGGCGGGGATCTTCCGGCACACCCGCCGCCAGCCGGAGGAGCGCTTGAGGTAGCCGTCGGCCGCCCGGCGGGCCTCCTGGAGCACCGCCTCGGCGGAGGCCCCCTTGCCGAAGGCGTCCTCCTTCACGATAAAAATGGCCTGTTCAAAAAATCGGGGGTCGGGGGATTTCACCACAATGACCTGCCGGGATACGCCCTGTACCACCTGCCCACATCCTTTCCTGTTTTGTACCAGTATTTCCAAAAACCACTGGCCCTATGCAGGCAGGAAGGGATTGGCGTACATAACCGGCCCGCCGCCGCCGTACACTACCTCCAGTGAGATTGGAGGGGTAGGTATGAACAGACGCAGGCGCGTCGCGGCACTGGCTCTGGTGTTCGCGGTCAACATTTCCCTCATCGCCTTTGCCCAGCAGGCCCAGGCGGCCACCTACCGGCAGGGCTCCAGCGGGGAGCAGGTGCGGGTGATCCAGACAAAACTGAAGAACTGGGGCTACTACGACGGGGCGGTAGACGGGGTATTCGGCAGCCAGACCACCCAGGCGGTCAAGTATTTTCAGCGGAAAAACGGCCTGACCGCCGACGGCATCGTGGGGCCTGCCACCCTGAAGGCCCTGGGAATGTCGGGCGGGGGCACACCTGCCCAGGATACCAGCGTGGATCTGCTGGCCCGGGTGATCTCGGCGGAAGCCCGGGGGGAGCCCTACAGCGGCCAGGTGGCGGTGGGGGCGGTGATCCTCAACCGGGTGGAGCACCCCTCCTTCCCCAACACCATTGCCGGGGTGGTGTACCAGCCGGGGGCATTCACCTGCATGGTGGACGGCCAGTTTAATGAGCCGGTGGCTCAGTCGGCGGTGCGGGCGGCCCGGGACGCCCTTAACGGGGTGGACCCCAGCGGCGGGGCCATCTATTATTTCAACCCCGCCACCGCCACCAGCAGCTGGATCTGGAGCCGGCCTCTCATCCTCCAGATCGGCAACCATCGGTTCTGTGCCTGAGCGCGGGCGGCCTCCGCCCGCTACATATCAAAGGGCCGCCCGGTACAGAGGCAAGTAGCGCAGCACGCCGTCCACCCGCTCCGAGGAGAAGAGGGTGAGCCGGTTTACCTCCGTTTCCAGAGTGGGGAAAAGTCCGGGGACGGTGAGGGGCTCCAGCCCGGCGGGAGAGCGCACCTTCCGGGCCAGGGTGATGTGGGGGCGATAGGGCCGCCGTTCCGGGGAAAAATCGGCGTCTCTCAGGGCGGCCTCCAGCTGCCGCTGGGCGGTCATCAGGCCGGGGAGGGGCTCCACCCCCAGCCACCAGATATCCCCGCCCTTTTTGGAAAAACAGCCGGGAGAGGCGGAGCGGAGGGCAAAGGGGGGTGCGTCCACCTGGTCCAGGGCGGCGGCAGCCGCTTCCGCCCGGTCGGTCTCCCCCAGAAAGACCAGTGTGAGATGATAGTTGTCCCGCCGGGTGAAGTTGGCCCGCACCCCGGCCTTCTTCAGCGCGGCGGCCCCCCGGTCCAGCGCTTCGCGCCAGACGGTTGGCAGCTCCACGCCCAGAAACAGACGCATAAAGACCGCCTCCTTTGCCCACAGTATAGCAAAGGAGGCGGTCTGTTACAAGGATCAGGGCTCCATGTGGCGGCCCAGGAAGCCGGCGATGGTCTGAACCAGCTTGTACTGGGTCTCGCTGTCGTGGAGAGCTCCCTCGGTACCGGCAAAGAGTACGCAGCCCAGCACATCCCCTTCCGAGAGGATGGGGGCGGCGCAGGACACCAGATAGGTGTCGTTGCCCTCGCACACGGGGACGGGAGCGGAGCCCTCCTTATGCTGGTAGATCTGGCGGCCCTCCATGATCTGCTCCAGGGCGGGAGAGATCTGCTTGTCGGCCAGATCCCGCCGTCCGCTGCCGGCCACGGCGATGCAGCTGTCCCGGTCGGTGATGACGGCGATCTCGCCGGTGGTCTTGTTCAGGGTCTCGCACATATGGCCGGCAAAGTCCCCCAGCCCGCCCATGAGGGAGTATTTTTTAAAGATGACGCCGCCGTCCTTGTCGGTGTAGATCTCCAGGGG